>PLZQ01000217.1 GCA_003152225.1 Limisphaerales bacterium
GTTGCGTGAATCGTTTAATAAAGGCAGCTGACATAGTGGGACCAAGCATAGCAGAACGGGCTGCGGACGGATGGTGTGTATGTCATTGTACATCAGCCACTTAATCCGGAACGCTTGACGTTCAAGGATGGCTTCTGAGAGGCTATTTTTGGGGTGTTGGACGCCGGCGACCCTGCGGACGTTTCAAGTGCCCCCTGAGGNNTCAAAGTAAAGCCATTTGGTACACGGGTCGGGGCCTTGGCTGATTTGAAAATCTCTAAAGCCTGCTGGAACATTTATCGCAGAATATCTTCAGGCGGAGTCATCGCTTGGCATGGACGCAACGAGCTGCGCGATACGACCGGACTTCCATTTGCTAACTTGATACGCATTGACAAGAATGTCCGCACCAGGCTCGGGACGGCAACGCGCTCCGGCCAGTTCCCAAGCCGCGTTACTCAGTGGACGTGGCGGCGGACAGGAATGTCCGCGCTCCAACTCGGTGGCCATGCGAGGCACGCCCATCTGTGGTTGTGCTGAGTTGTTGCGGCTAAGCCGGGTTGGTTGGTGCAGGCGACCAAGCCGCGCGGCGACTTTAGACTTTAGACTTAAGCCGCCGGCCTTTAGGATTAGGTGTGTTTCGTCCTTGCATCGACTTGCATGAGGGCAAAGTTAAACAGATCGTCGGAGGCACGCTGGGTGCCGAACCGGGACGATTGCAGACGAACTTTGTCTCGGATCGGCCGGCGGCTTGGTATGCCGAGCTTTACCAGCGCGACGGTCTGAAAGGCGGGCACGTGATCATGCTGGGGCCGGGCAACGACACCGAGGCGCGAGCGGCGCTACGGGCCTATCCCGGCGGGCTGCAACTCGGCGGCGGGATCAATCTCGGCAACGCGCGCGCATGGCTGGAGGCGGGCGCTTCGCACGTGATCGTCACTTCCTGGGTGTTCCGCGGCGGGCAAATCGACTGGGAACGCCTCGCGCAGCTTGTCGAGGCGATTGGCAAGGCGCGGCTGGTCCTGGACCTGAGCTGCCGCCGACGCGGCGAGGGCTATTTCGTGGTTACCGATCGGTGGCAGAAGTTCACTGACGTTGCGGTCAGCCGCGAGAACCTGGAGAAGTTGGCCGTGTGGTGCGCCGAGTTCCTGATCCACGCGGTGGATGTCGAAGGGCAGTGCCGTGGGATTGATCAGGGGTTGGTTGCCAACCTCGCTCAGTGGTCGCCGATTCCGACCACTTACGCAGGCGGCGCAAGCTCGCTGGCGGACCTGGAGACGGTGACGCGGCTGGGGGGGGGGAGGATCGACCTGACGATCGGCTCAGCGTTGGACATTTTCGGGGGCAGCGGAGTGCGTTATGAGGATGCGTTGGCGTTCAATCGGAGGTTGGGTTAATGTATGAATCCCCGGCGCTGGCTCCATAACCATTCGCTGAAGCTGCTCGCGATTCGCGATACGCCGGAAGCCATCGCTAGCGGTGTGGCCATTGGCATCTTCATCGGCTTCACTCCTCTAATTGGCCTGAAGACGGTCCTGACGATCCTCTTTGCCTGGCTGACGCGGAGCAACATTGTCGCGGCAATGATTGCCAGTGCAGCCCACGACATTCTTTGGCCTGTCATGCCAGTGATCTTCCGCTGGGAGTACGAGGTGGGCTTCTGGCTCCTGAGCCAGCCTCATCACTGGCCGCCACCGCTAACCCGGAAAGGCTTCGAGCTTCACACCTGGCGAAACTGGACACACCTATTCACCGTCGGCAAGCCATTGCTGCTCGGGTCGGTCGTATGCTCCGCGCCGGTCGCTCTCCTGACCTACGTATTCACACAGAGGCTTGTGGCCCGGCACCAACGCAAGAAACATCCCCAGTCCCTGCTGGAACTCGACAATCCGAGCTGAGACGGGACGGTTCTTAGCGGGCTTTCACTCGCCGTGCTCCAGCCATTGAAGCGGGAACCGGGCGAAGCGGATCTTCTCGTAAGCGTTGGTGCTGCCGCATTCGTAAAGGCAGGCGATCGTCTTATCCGGGAACACAGCCAAACAGGAATAGGCGGCAGGGCCCTCGTGCAGCGTCCTGGAGACCGGCCATGTTTTGCCGTCGTCGCGGCTTACGCGCACCGTCAGGTCCCTCCGGCGAGGGCTTGCCGGCTTGGAGAAGACCAGACGCCCCGATCCTTTCCCGCTCGGCCAGTCATAGCGCACGAGGCTTGCCTGGCAGCGGGGCTCCGCCAGTTCCGGCGGAAATGTCGGGGCCGTCCAGGTCTGCCCGCCGTCGTGGCTAAGAGACTGCGCACGGCAGTTGGCTTTCGCGGTGTTCCGCATGTTGAGCAGCAAACTACCTTCGCCGTCGGACAGCTCGACGACCTGACACTCGTTCATCTGTGGGCGCACTGCACCGCCGATCTTCCAAGTCAGGCCGCGGTCGTCGCTGTATATCACGTGCGAGCCGCCTTCGACCGCCGGACTGCCAGGAACGCGCACCTTAGCTTTAAACGAATGGTCGCAAGGGATCACCAGCCGTCCCCGATGCGGTCCATGCCGAATCTGGATGCCAACTCCCGGCCCCGTTGCGTACCAGTCCCAGGACGGGTCCTTGGCCGAGGCAGTGATGTCCACGGGCGGCGCCCAGGTTCCGCCGTTATCCACGCTCCGGGATAGCCAGATCGTGCGCGAGGGGCCGGGTTTCCTTTCTCGGATCTGAGCCTCGCCAATGTTGCCGGGGTTGTGGGTCAGCAGGAGCCAAATGGTCCCGGTCGTCTCATCCACCACCGGACAGGGGTTTCCGCACGTGTTCGGGCCGTCATCCCAAACCACCTGCGTTTCGCTCCAAGTCTTGCCGCCATCAACGGAACGCTTCAGCAGCAGATCGATGTCACCCGTATCGGAGCGGCTGTTCTTTCGGCCCTCGCAAAAGGCCAGCAGCGTCTGGTTGCTGGTAACAAGTAATGCCGGGATGCGATACGTGTGATAGCCGCCTTCGCCGGAGACGAAGACATCCTGCTGCGGCAACGACGTTGCGGGGCCTACGCCACCGAACGCGACCGCAGCCAACAACACTCCCAACTGCAAAGTTCTGTTCGTATAGTTCATCTTGTTACTTCAATCGAATCGACTACCAGCATGCCCTCGGCAGCGGTCAGCACGAGGGCGTGGCAGCCGTCCTTCAGACGCGGGCTTTTCCAAACGGGCTGCGAGGGTGTGAGGCGCTCGGCGTGCAAGTCGAGATGCGCCAGCAAGCGGTCGTCCACCTTGACTTGCGCCTTGCCAAACTCCGCGCTGCGCGGGCTCCACAACGTGAATTGATGGCCCTCGACGTTCCACTTCACGCGCGCCCCCGTTGCCTTAGCGACCACGCCCAGGCCGTAGCGGAATTGCGAGCTGCGCAACTCCTGCCAGTCATCTCGGCTGCCCCCGGAACCAAGTATCCCCTCGCTGAAGAGGTAATTGATCGCTGCCGGCTCGGGCTTGCCTTGTATGGCGAACTGCTCGACCACGAGATGACTATGTGGTTCGACGGCAATTCCGAGCACGGTGGAGCCGATAACGCGGCGCGGCTGCAACCTCCCGGTCCAAAGCAGACGGTTGTCCAGGAACAGACTTGTTTCGCCACCGGGTTTGCGGTCCAACGCCAGCGCGCTCCCAGAAAGTAGGGCAAGCGTCCCACCTGCCCCCTCGTCGCCCGTGTCGCTAGGCAGGCGGGACGCCTGCCCTACTGTCTGGCCGGAGGCCAGCACCGTTTGCTCTCCGGTCTGGCCAAACCGAATCACCTTCCACTGATGCTCGCTCAGTTCCACGGCATCGCAGCGGCTCAGGACCAGCGGGTGAAGGGTCGAGTCCGATTCCGTGCAATTGGGGCCCAGCACGCCGTCATAATCCACCAGCAGCCGTACTGTACCGCGCATGCGCAGCCTCGCATCGAGCCGGAAGCCCGCAAAGCTGCGCTGCAGCAATGTCAGGCTCGACCCTTGATGACCCGACATGACGAAACCGCGCTTCCGCAGTGGCCGGTTCCAGGGCCGGGCGGCGAGGTTCACGGTGCCCATGCCCTTGGGGTCGCGGCTTTGAAAGGCCACCCGCAACACGCCCTTCCCATCCACCCAGCCGGAGAACGTCTGCCCCCACAAGCCGTAAGCCTCGTTCTCCACATCCTCCGCGTGCCAGAGCGAGCCGTTCTGGACCAGCTCCCACGCGCCGGAGTGGGCCGCGCGTTCCAGCGGCGCGCGGAAGAGCCCGTTGTAGTTGCGATTCAATGCCACCGAAGTCGCCGGCGCATAGACGAAGCCGCGATGCACAAACGCCGGGTAGAACTCCAGCAGCGGCGGATGAAATGCATCGGCCTCGACGTTCCGCAGCAGGACACGCTCACCGTAGGGACCTTCCGGCCTGGGCGCGGTGAAGGAGAACAGCGCCCAACTATTAGGCGCGTGATCCATCATGGCGACAATCATCCAATCATGCTTTCGCCGCAGGAGAGTGGCGGCGTAGGTGCGGCGGTACTTGCCGAGCAGGGGCGGGAGGTCCTTGTTGCGCGTGATGGGTTGCTGCGCGCGGTGGAACGGACCTTCCGGCTTCTCCGCCCACGCGTAGGCGAGTCCGCCCAACTGCGACCACTCCGGTTCCACCCAATCATACACCATGTGGTAACGCCCGTCGGCATAGACGACGCTGACATCCGGCGTGTGGCCGCCCTGGTCGAACATCACTTTGTTCCCTTGCAGCACCACGCCAAGGTTAGCCCAGGTTTGGCCACGATCCGTCGAACGCAGCAACACGCAGCGACTGGGCCGCGCCGCGTAGCCTTCGCAGTAGTCTCCCACATAGATGTACCAATTGCCGCTGACCGGATCGGGGAAAAAGAAGCTGTTGACCGGCCATTCGTACGGCGGCGCCCCGCGGTGCACGGGATTCTGTGGCGAGTGAATAAACGCATCGAACGACGGCCCGCCATAAACCGGGTGCTGCAACCACAGCCCGGCGTGGCGCGAGTCGGCGTAGTCAATGCTTGCCGCGGCCAGACCGACTGCGGGCAGAACAGCCAGCAGCACGCAACCGACCCTGATTTGCAGAAGTGTTTTCAGCACGGCTATGGCACGGCCAAGTGATTCGTGACCCCGTCGGGAATCTGGATGCCCGCACCTACGCCTCGGTTGCTGAATCCAAGCACGCTTCCGTCCCCGAAGCCAAGGTTACCCTGTTCCGAGTGAATTTCCTTGGTCCAGGCGATGGTAGCGCCCTTGGCAATATTCACCAAGCGGCTGCCAGCAAAGGCCCGATTTGTAATGTTTCTATCCCCAGACAGTAGTTGGGAGCCATCCCCCTGTAACGAGTCGATGTTCAGGAAGTAGCTCAGGTTCTTGTCTGTCAGATTGTCGGTAAAACTGGTCGCATAACTTCTGTTCTTGTCTTCAGGGCAGAGCAGGATTTTCGGGGTGCTCAGTTCGTTGGACATGACCTGAAAATGCGGGAAGACCAACCCACTTGCCGCTAGTTCCATGGTGCCCCCGTTTGTAACGGACACCTGCATTGGCAAATGATCGTTGTTGTCAATGGCCCAGCACCGAAAGGCCAGCCCGATTTGTTTCATGCAGTTGGTGCAGCTTATGCGCGATGAGCGCGCTTTTGATTTCGCCAGTGTGGGCAGGAAGACTGCTGCCAAGAGCGCCACGCAGGCGACGGTGATCATGAGTTCAGTCACGGTAAACGCCATTGCCGATTTGGTTCCAGGCTTCATATAAGGTGATCAAGCTGTCTTCTCGGAGTATCGCGCACGTAAAGCTCCCGGAAAGTTGCGAGCCGTCTGGACTATTGCTGTGCGGGTGTCCGCGACCACCTGGGAGGTTGGTGTCGAAGGGTCATGCCGATTCAGGCGAGAACTTCTTCTTGAGCTTCTGCAGATCTTTCCCGGTCAAGAACCAGTCAACCAGTCCGCATGTGCCACAGACGCGCAGATGGAACTTGGGCGGGAGAGCAAACAGAGTGACCGTGACTGTCCGCGCGGTATCGCCGGCAAAGAACTCAGTGCCGCCGCAGTTACGCCATGCTTTGGATGGAGTGCTCATAATGTGATGATGCGTAGTGCTGCCCGGCACCAAAGTGTGCGACCGCCGCCGGATAAGCAAGACCTGGGTCGGGTCGCGCCCAACAACCACTGACGTTGTCGCACGATTGTCACCGAAGTGTAACAGTATCCCTGTGCTTAGGGGCTTACTGTGGGTTTGTTTATGCAAGCATGCTTTAATAACCGGCAGCCGACGCTGGGATGGGAAGTGGGTGGCGGTGCGGAAGCGTTCGAGCAACGGGGTCCAGTCGAACTGGGTGAGGAGTTTACCGTGCTCACCGACCTGAGCGACTGGGTTCCACCTTCCAGGCTCAAAGACTGGATCGAACAGGAAATTGAGAGACTGAATTTGGACATTCCGCACATCGCGGAATCTTCGTGGCAACCCCTGGATGATCAACCCAGGATGCTGCTTGCTTTGCTCTCGTTCGCATATGCAACGCGGGTATTCTGCCTCGAGGAAATCGCGGAGCGGTGCTTTTCGGATGCCATGTTCCGGCTGATGTGTGAGGGCAGCGTTCCGTTCGTTCACGAGCTGTCGAGTTTTCGACGGCGCAACCGCCGCCTCCTGGAGCGGGTTCTGGCTGGCGTGTTTCTGCAGGCAATCCGGGACAAGTTTGATCTCGAGGTCATCTGGCTCTCGCCCGAGTTGGTGCAAGACCTTAGCAGCCACGCTAAGGCGAGGCTGGATCTCGCGCGTCATATGGACACCCGATGAGCAGGGTCTTCCTATGACCACCGTCGAACCAGGCGGCGACTCGCAACGGTCTAGAGCCCATAATTTGACCCCCGTTGGTAAGGCGGACCGCAAAATCGTCGAGCGAGGTGGGCGGCAGAGAGGCGGGCATTGGTGTCGCGGTAGCAGGCGGGCAGAACCTGCTTGAGTGGTTTCAGGGCGAAAGGAGGGTGGATTTCGATAAGTTGTGCTGAACAGGACTGGGTTAAGGCGCACCCAGTGGGAAGCGGTAATCTGGGTAAACAGTGGGGTCGGAGATGCACGCTGGATGGTGCCTTGATGGTGGCTGGATGCAGGCTGGGTGTCCAGCGGGTAGAAAAAGCTGACTGGTGGTAAGCTTGGCTTATCCGTGTGAGCAGGAACACCTCCCAACCGGAGGGCGGGGGCAAAGACCACCCGTGGGGGCGTGGCAGTGTAGAGGCTGCTAACCCGCGTGATACATTCCTTCAGGCTGCTGCTGTCGCTGGCGGTATCTCGGCTAAAGCCGGTAAAAGACAATTCTGCCCTTCGTGGTCTGTGCCAACAGCTCTAAATCGCACCGGACAAGCGCCGCCTGGTTTACATGCCTCACAGGCATAAGGAGTATATCGCGCTGTGAGTTCACCCTGTACCACCATGGCAGGTCAAATCAGGGCAGGAAGATGCTGAGCACCAGCGCCGCAAGGGAGATGGCACAGCCAGGGCGCTTCCGTAAAGCCCTGCGGGAATCCAGACAATCACGCACGCCAATAGCAGAGGTAACCCTTTCCGATTCCAGGCCGGTTCGGTGCTGACGGAGACCGAGGCGGTGTCCGATGCGTGCGGGATCGTGCCAGTGTATTGGCTGGCCGGTTGCCGCACCCATTCCGCCTTGGCCGATGAGTTCGAGTGCGGGAAAGCCGCGGCCACCGCTGAGATGGCCGGGGCCGGCTGTCGGTCGGCAGGCTGGCCGGCTTCGGTTGGAGTTGAGACAGCCGCCAGCAGGCATTTGGCACAGAGTCCCTGCGGTGCGTTGGCCGGCAGTGGCGCCTGGCATTTCGGACAGTGATTGGCAATTGGTTCAGTATTCATACTGCCAGCTTCCTGAGGAAACGACTGGCGCAGGTTACACCGATTCCAGGATATTTTGCGATAACTGAATTGCAGGAAATCCTCGAGCGGATGGGGCAAATGGGCGCTCTCGTTGTCTCCGCTTCGTAACTGAATTGTAACCCAACCTCCGTTGATCACCCGCCCGGCGCAGCTTAGCCTCTCACCCGGCACACTTGGACTATGAAGATATTGCTGCAGGACACCGAAACGGGACTCTACCTGAGCCGCGGCGGATGTTGGAGCGACGATCCCGACAGGGCGCTAGCTTTTCTCAACGAAGATCGCGCCAAGGATTTCGGCATCTATCATCACCTGCCCAATGCGAAGGTGGTCCTTCGGGCCGAAACCGGCGGCTCAGAGATGCCGCCAACAACAGTGGCGAGTGCTGCCAAGACAAACATGAACACGAAAACTATTATGAACGCTAAAGACACGACCACGCAAAGAACCAAACCGTCTCGGCGGAAAGTAAGCCGACTCGGATCAGCCAAAGCTGTTTTGCCTGCCCAGCCAATACGCGGACCATTGGAGGAGAAGACGCAAGTCAAGCCTGCCCCCGAGAATAGCCCGCGCAGCCAGATCCCCGCTCCGGCCGAACCAGCCACGGTAGTTGAGGCTAAGATCGATGTTGGCCTGGGCAACCTGCTATTCATTCGCGGCCAGGGTGATGGGCTGAGCTGGGACAAGGGCCTGCCGCTTAACTGCATCGAGCCGGCGACCTGGGTTTGGTCAACCAACCAGCCCAAGCAAAGAGTGGTATTCAAACTGTTGCTCAACGACCAAGTCTGGGCCAAGGGCGAAGACGTAGTCGTTGAAGTGGGTCGGAAGATTGAGGTTGTCCCACTCTTCTAGCATGGGAAGATCCTTCAAGAGTCTGCTGCCGACGCTGCTGCTGTTCACGCTGCCCGCCATGGTGCAGGCCCATTTCGATTACACGACCAACAACGGAGCCATCACTATTACGGCCTACAACGGTCCCGGCGGGGCGGTGTCCATCCCCGGCGCGATCGTTGTTGGTGGCGTTAGCCTGCCGGTTACCAGCATCGCGAGCTCCGCGTTCACAGGCGTCGGCAGTCTTACCAACGTCACCATCCCCTACGGCGTGACCAACATAGGAGGCTCGGCCTTCTCCTCCTGCTCCAACCTGGTCGGGGTCGCTATCCCCAGCAGCGCCACTAACATCGGAAGTTCTGCCTTCTCTTCCTGCGCGAGCCTGGCCAGCCTCGTCATGCCCGACGGCGTTACCGCCATCGAAAACGGGCTGCTGGCGAACTGCGGCAGTCTGACCAACGTCACCCTCCCGGATAGCGTTACCAGCATCGGAAGTTCTGCCTTCGCCTCCTGCTCCAACCTGGCGAGTGTCATGATCCCCATCAACGTGACCAGCATCGGAAGCTTTGCGTTCTCTTTCTGCACGAGCCAAACCAACGTCACCATCCCTGATGGCGTTACCCGCATCGAGAACGGCCTGTTATATGGCTGTTCCAGCGTGACCAGCGCCACAATTCCCAACAGCGTAACCAATATCGGGGCCTCGGCTTTTTCTGGATGCACCAGCCTGGCCAGCGTTACGATCGGCAACAGCGTTAGTAACATCGGGGACTTTGCGTTCTCTGCCTGCGCCAGCCTGAGCGGCGTCACGATCCCCAACGGCGTCACCAATATCGGAGTCCAGGCGTTCTCCTCTTGCAGCCAACTGACAAATGTTACGATCCCCAACACCGTGGTTACCATCGGCAGCGATGCGTTCATAAACTGCATCAGGCTGACGGAAGTCGTGATCCCAAACAGCGTCTCGAGCATCGGAGACCAGACGTTCCAAAACTGCGCCGGCCTGACGGACGTCCGCGTCGGCAATGGCGCTACGAGCATTGGGGACTTTACCTTCGCTTCCTGCACCAGCTTGACCAATGTTACTATCGGCAACCGGGTCACCCGCATTGGAAGCGACGCGTTTTCAACCTGTAGTCGCCTCACCAGTGTCACGCTTCCAAACAGCGTCACCAATCTTGGAGACTATTCGTTTTCTTCCTGCACCCGCTTGAGCCGCGTCGTGATCCCAAACAGCGTCGCCAGAATTGGCAAGTAGGCGTTCTATAACTGTACCAGCCTGACGAGCGTTACGATCGGCGGCGGCGCCACTAGCATCGGGGACGGTGCCTTTGATTCCTGCACCAGTCTGCCCAGCATCGCGATCCCCAATAGCGTTACCAACATCGGCGGCTCCGTATTCTCATATTGTGCCAGCCTGACCAATGTCACCCTCGGCAACAGCGTCACCAACATTGGGGACTACGCGTTTTCGTCTTGTGCCAGGCTGACAGCAGTTTACTGCCAAGGTAACGCGCCCATCCCAGGAGCGTCAGTATTCTACAGTGACTCGGGCAGCACTACGGTCTATCGCTTGCCGGGGACCAGCGGCTGGGCCTCGACCTACGCCGGCCATCCGGTCGCGCTGTGGAATCTGACGGTCCAAGCCACTTGTAATGGCTTGGGCGTGCGGACGAATCAATTTGGCTTCCACATCACGTGTGCCAGCGGCACGGTAGTTGTGGTGGAAACCTGCACGGACCTGGCGCATCCCATCTGGTCTCCGCTGCAAACCAACACCCTCGCCGGCAGCTCGTTCTATTTCAGCGATCCCCAGTGGACGAATTATCCCGCTCGCCTTTATCGCCTCCGGTCCCCGTGAGGCACCGGTCCACGCAGCTCGACGGAAGCGCTCGAGGTCAACGGCCTGGCAAGCGCCGGCCGGCCTCTGGAGATTTGTGATGTGCGAAACAGGCTTTGGAACATCCGGAGCCTGAAAGTGTTAATAACCTTTAACGTTTCCGTAACCTGATCGCCACATGCCCGGTGCATGCTGGCCGCGAGCACTGAAACTATGAAGAAGATCCTGATCCTCACAGCGAGCTTCGGCGACGGCCACAACGCGGCGGCTCGCAACCTGCGCGACGGCATCGAACTGATCACGGACGATGCCAAGGTCGAGGTGCTTGACTTGTTCGAGTCCACTTACGGCACGCTCAACACGCTCCTCAAGCAGACCTATCAAGGCTTGGTGCGCTATGCCCCGACCGTCTGGGCGGGAGTATTCTCCGTGCTCGATAATCTCGGGCTGTTCCGCCGGCAGATTGACACGATGGGCAAGCTGCGCGAGGCATTGGCCGCTGTCCTGCACGACACCGAGCCGGATGTGGTGGTTTCCTGCTACCCGGTCTATGCGCACATCATCCAGGACATTTTCCGTGACCACGCCGAACGCCCGTTCCGGTTCATCACCGTCGTGACCGATTCCATCAGCGTCTGCTCGGCGTGGTATCGCGCGCCCAGCGACCTGTTTGTCGTCGCCAATGAGCCGACGGCCGATGTGCTGGCCGAAGCGGGCATCCCGAAGCACCGTCTGAAGGCTCTCGGCTTCCCTGTCAGCCCCGTCTTTGCCCAGGAACGGCCCACGCCGCTCGCCGCTCCCCGCCACGGCGACCGCCGCAAGGTGCTCTATGTCATCAACACTGGCAAAGCCAAGACAGGCAAGTCCCTGGAACGGTTGCTCAAGGTTCCCGATGTGGACCTGACTATCACGGTGGGACGCGACGCCTCCCTGAAGGCCAAACTGTCCGAGCGCCTCCGGGAGCATGGCAGCCGGGTCCATGTCTATGGCTGGACCAACCAAATGCCTCGCCTGCTGATGTCACATCACCTCGTCATCGCCAAGGCCGGCGGGGCAATGGTGCAGGAAGCCATCGCTGCTCGTTGTCCGATGATCATTAACCAGGTCATTCCGGGGCAGGAAGAAGGCAACGCGCGTTTGATCGAGAAGCTCGGCGCTGGGGCAGTCGCCGAGGGAAGCAGGGAGGTCCGCGACCTGGTGGAGGAGGCCTTTGCTCACAAGAGCCGCCAATGGCAGGAATGGAGTGACAACCTCGCTAAAATCAGCCGGCCAGACGCCGCAGTGCGCATCGCCGAGCTAATTCTAGAGGAAGCCGGCCATGCCACCGGTTGGCCAGCTCCCCTCAAACTTTTCGAGCGCGACTCCGACCGCAGTCCGCCAAACTGCCCTTACCGGTCCAGCACTTCGCGTGTCCAGCTATGCGACTTTCACATCCACACCAACTATTCCGATGGCCGGCTGACGCTGCCGGAGGTGATTGATTTCTATGGCGGCCGCGGTTTTGATTGCATCTGCATCACGGATCATGTCACAGACCCGTGCCGGCTCATTGGCAAGTTCAGCGAACTGCTCAACTTCACCATCGCCGGCGACCAGCTCGATGAATACTTCGACGTGCTGGAGCGGGAACGGCGCCGGGCCTGGCGCAAGTACGATATGCTGGTCATGGCCGGCCTGGTATTCAACAAGGAGGGCTTCACGAAGAAAACCTCCGGCCACCTGCTGGGCCTCGACCTGAAAGCGCCTATTGCCCCCTCGCTTAGCTTCGTCGAGATCATCGCGCAAATCCATAGTCAGGCCGGCCTGGCAGTCGCCGCGCACCCGCACGTCATGAAGAGTGAGTGGGGCAAGAATACCCTCTTCCTGTGGGAGAATCAGGAAGTCTTTGCGCCGATCATTGACGCCTGGGAGATTGCCAACCGCAACAACATTTTCACCCCCATCGGCTTGAAGCGCTTCGCCTTCCTGGCCAACAGCGACTTCCACAAGCCTAAAAATATCTATTCCTGGAAGACGCTTCTCCACTGCGACAAAGATCCCGAGGCGATCAAGAACTGCATCCGCCGCAACAAGCACGTCTCCCTGACGCTCTACCGCGACGGCATGAGCGGCGAGGCCCTGCGCGCCGAGCCCCGGCTCGCCGGACCACTGGCGCCCGAGGGATTGCCACTCAAGCTGGCGCTGCCGGGTGCTCAGGCGTGAATCCCCAACGAGGAGTTTCCTTCCACCGAAGCCGCTCCTCAGTTTCCTCCAATATCATGTTGTGGCATCTGTTCTCCGTTGCCCTCGTCGAAATAGAGGACCCCGTTGACCTCCGTGAACTTCAGGTACTGGTGCCAAATGGCATCCTGCATGCGGAATACGGCTTGTAGGCGCCAAGTCTCGCAGGAGGGCGGGGCACTGCCGGGTTGAGTCAGCGCCTCGGTCAGCACGCGCCCGGAAAGCTTATGCTCCGGCTCGACGCCGAGAAGCCACAGCACAGTCGGCACAATATCAATGTTGCCGGTGGCCAAGTTGTCCTCGACGCCCGTGCGGAAGCCCGGGCCGGCGGCGATGCAAGTGTTGTGCATATCAAACGGGCTTAGGCTCCCGTGCATTCCACACCCGGGACCGTACTCACCGTAATCGGAATAGGTCAGCCCGGGTGTCCCGTTAGTGCTGTGGTCAGACTTCCATCGCGTCGCGAATACAATATCGGGTGCGAAAGGCGAGTCGATCCGGGCATCATGCAGCCGGAAGGCGCCCTCGACCGGCTCCCGCGTGAACACGACTCCGCAGAAGGGCTGACTTTGCAAACCATGGGTGATCTTGGCGATGAGGGTCTGGTCACGGCCAGTCACGTAGAGAAGAACCGTGCCGCCATTACCTACCACCATCACATCTCCGTCGTGCGCTCCGCTATGAGGGAACGCGCGGCTGGCATGGAACCCTTGTGCGTAGAGCACTCCCGCCACATCGACGTTCCGTTCGATGGTGGAAAAGCCATGATCGGACACCACAATGATGTCAGTCGTGTCACGGAGTCCTTTTTGGTCGACCGCCGCAAGGACCTGGGCCAGATTCTCATCCGCGAGTTTGATCGCCGCGAGCGAGGTTGCCGAGCCCGGGCCGGTTTCATGTTGCGAATGATCTGGCTCACTTAGCCACAACAACGAGAAAGCCGGCACCTCCTTCTCCCACAACGGGCCGGTCAATGCCCGCCTCGTCCAGAGGTCGCGATTGGTTCCCGTAAGCTCGCCGGCGGGGAATTCGCCAAGCAAGCCGGTGATTGCGCTGGCCCCGCTTTCAGGCAAGGTACTGCCCGCGTAGAGATTGACCCCCGCCGCCGCCTCGGGACGAGCGGCTCGATCGTGCAGCAGCACCACCCCTTTGGCGCCGGCTATCGCCGTGCGAATACCGTGACGGTGCAAGATCTCGGCCAGGGTAGGGGAATTCAGATAGTGGCCGCCCGTGGCCTCATCACCCGCGCGCACGACCGCCAGCTCTTCGGTCCCGACTTTCTTTGAGGCGTTAATGGCCGGGCGGAATTCTTTGTTGGCGATGATGCTGCTTTCTTCGGGATAAGCGCCCGTGGCGAGCGTAGTGCCATTCACCTCGGTCATGCTCGGATAAGCGGCATGATGGTTTCTGAAGGTCACACCTTGCTTCGCCAGGTTCCACAGCGTTGGCGTCGTCTCCGCAGTCACAAAATCAGGCCGCATGCCATCCCAGACTACGACCACGACATGGGCGGCGGTGCCAGCGGCCAGGGCGCCGGTCGCGGCCAGAATAGCCAGGAGGACGGTGAATAACCTTGCACGTCGGATCATTGCTTTGCCCTCGCGGAGCTGATAATCATGGATGAACATCGGGTTCAGAGGGTGGTTAACAGTGGGCGAGTGGAATGTTACCAGACCGTAACCTGTGCGCACCCAGGTGCTAGAAAGAAGGTGTTAGGTGAATAACCCGGCCAGCCTCGACAACTACAATATCGCCCTGAGACCAGAGCTGATCGCTGAGCAGCAGCCTGGAGGCGAGCATGATCTTCGGACGGTTCAAGTTCATTGCGCCTGCCGCAGCCGGCCGACTGCATTGGCCGCGACTCCCGGCAGGTTTGCGTTGTGACTTCCGTCTCATATATTCGGTGCGGATTAACGGCTGGCTAGTGTGTGACGTTCACTTTATGACAGGCCAACCGTCGCATAGCCGTGTGACAACGCAACGTCGTTCCCGTTACAAATCCGTGACTTTCAGGGGCCTGCGCCGTTCGGTGGAAACCCCTGTGCCTATGAGGGACACGACTGGGCCTAAAACAGGCATTCCTCTTATAATCAACAACTTGCTCCTGTTTTCGGGGTAATGGTGAAAAAAGCGTCCCCTACAGCCCGCTCACCCCTCCGTAGCCTCGCCGTAGCCTCCCCATAGTACCTCCGTTAGTCGAACGGAGGTACTATGGGGAGGCTACGGGGCGTCTCGCGGGAGGGTCTGGTGCAGGGTTGGAGGAACCGGGGCCCGGGAGGCTCTACTGTCCGGGATGCCAAGCTGGGTTCGGATGGGCCTCCGAGACGCGGGAGACGGGTAAAAGGCCAGAGCTGGCGCGCCGCTTGGCGCGTGATCTTTCAGAATACCAGAGGACCTCTTTTCAGCACCACCTGCCGTGCTGGTACGCGGCTGCGCCTGGTCTGACGATTTGGCGGGGAATGACTCGTCGCGACCTGTCACACATTTGTTACCGGATTGCCATTCGGTTGCCACAATGAGCTGCCTATAGTTGAACTAATAGTGTGCGCCACCAGCGCGCGCGCAACCGATGAATACGATTGCAACTAATCTTCGATTGCCTGGGAAACCAGCGGCAGGAACCATGCGGGTCGTTCGGACCGACGGCGTTTCACCAAGGTTCGACTTCGCCCAAACGCGCAAGGAGAGACTTCTCGGTCCTGCCCAGTATTTGATCCTGGTGAGGCGATACTACGCCAAGCGCGCAAAGCTCTCCTGGGCATTCCGCGGCATGGCGAACTGAGCTGCTCGGTTGTGCGCTCCTTACTTTCAGGCAAACTGAGGATTGCGTTGCCCGGCGCTTTTGCTAACGCTCGGCTGATGCAATCGTTCGCCCAGGAACTGGGAGCCCTGAAAGAGAAGCTCCTGACCATGAGCAGCCATGCCGAAGCATCCGTGCGCAACGTCATCGAGGCGCTCGGCCAGCGCGACTACGATCTTGCCCTGCGCGTGCAGGCTGACGATGCGGTCATTGACCGCTTCGAGATCGAGGTGGACGAGCTGGCCATCAAGCTGTTGACTCGCGCGCCAAGCGCTAACGACCTCCGGCTGATCACGGTCGCGATGAAGATCGCCCAGAATCTGGAGCGAGTAGGGGATGAAACCACCACCATCGCCCGCCGGGTTCAGGACCTCTGTCGGGACGTGCCCTTGAAGCTCGTTGTGGATATTCCCCAAATGTCCATCCGCGCCCTCCAGATGCTTAAGAACTCGCTGGACGCCTTTGTCAATCAAGACCCCGCCGCCGCTCGCGCGCTGATCCCGCAGGACAAACCAATCGACTTATTGAACAAGCAGATTCACGGGCAACTGGCCGACCAGATGATCGCCGCCCCGGACACCGTGCTGCGCTGCTTGAATATGATGGTCATCTCCAAGAGCCTCGAGCGCATCGCCGATCACTGCAAGAACGTCGCCGAGGAAGTTGTTTACCTCTGCGAAGCCCAGGACATCCGGCACAAGGGCAGCGAGGAAATGGACGCGGGACCGGCTGGCGACGCTATCTCGTCGTAACCTGTTTGTCACAAACTCGCCATTGTCGTAACCCGGCACTCATGGTATCCAAGTGACGTGTGAGATCGAAGATCCTCGTTGTCGATGATGAACCGGAGGCGGTAGAGCTGCTCGAATTCAACCTCAAGCAGGCGGGGTTCGACGTCATCAGCGCCGAAGACGGTGCCGAGGCGCTTAAGAAGGCCCGCTCGGCCCTCCCAAGTTTGATTGTGCTCGATTTGATGCTGCCCGAAGTCGATGGACTGGAGGTCTGCAAGATGCTGCGGCGGGACCAGACGACCGCCCGTATTCCCATCATCATGCTGACCGCTAAAGCGGCCGAGATGGACCGCATCGTGGGCCTGGAACTCGGGGCGGAGGATTACATCACCAAACCCTTCAGCCCGCGCGAACTGGTGCTGCGCGTGAAGAAAGTGCTGCAGCGCGGTCCGGCCGGGCCGCCGGAACCCGATGCCCTTAAGCTGGGCGACCTGCTTATCGACCGGCCGCGCCATCTGGTCACGTGGCGCGGGAAGCATATCGAGCTGACCGCGACCGAGTTCAAGCTGCTGGTGCTCCTGGCGCAGCGCCGCGGGCGCGTGCAATCGCGGGACCAGCTATTGCGCGACGTCTGGGATTACAGCGGTCTGGTTGATACCCGCACGGTGGATACCCACATGCGCCGCCTGCGCGAAAAGCTTGGCCCCGCCGCCAAGCATCTTGATACGGTCCGCGGCGTCGGCTACCGATTCGTCGAGGCCGCGTCGTGAGAGGGTGCGGCCTAACCAAATCGGCGGCAGGGCGCGCTCTCCCCAGCGCGCCGCGAGCGACCAGGGACATCCAAAATGCTCGGATTCTGGCTGCCCCCGACGGCGCGTCGGGGACAGCGCGCGCAGCCTTTAGGCTTTGTGACGTTCCATGCTCTGGCCCATCCTGACCACCTTCAGCCTGGCTGCCTTGGTGTGCCTGCATGTGTGGTGGCGCGGACGGTTCCTGCGCATCCAACGGGCCTCGCGGACCCAAATCGAAGACTTGCAGGAGGAAAAGCGATGTGCCGCCCTGCAAATGCAAACCCAGCAGGAAGTTCTCTTCGACAGCATAGTCGAAGGCGTGCTCCTGCTGGACGAACGCGGGCGCATTCAGCTCGCCAACCGCGCGTTCGGCACTCTGTTCGGTGTGACGGTTGACATCCGCGGCCGGACCCTCATGGAGGCCCTGCGCCTGCATGAGTTGGCCGACCTGGTCAAATCCCTCGACTCGCAGAAACAGGTCTTGGGATACGAGCTCAAGTTATCGGGGCTGAGCGAGCGATGGTTGCAGGTCAACGCCGCCGCCATCTTCAATGGCGACGGGCGGCGGCACGGCACGGTTCTCGTCTTCCACGATCTGACCCGCTTGAAGAAGCTGGAGAGCGCCCGTCAGGAATTCGTCGCCAACGTCAGCCATGAACTCCGCACCCCGCTCTCCCTCATCAAAGGCTACGTCGAGACGCTGCTCGATGGCGCCAGGGATAACCCCGAGGTCGCCACCAAATTCCTCCAAACCATCGACCGCAATGCCGAGCGGCTTAAGCTGCTCATCGAGGATTTGCTCACCATTTCCGAATTGGAGTCCGGCCGCGTCAAACTGAACCTCTCGGCCGTGGCTCTAAGCTCCGTCGTCGCCAAGGTTCTCGAAGACTTCAAGACCCGGGCGGCTGCCAAGAGCGTTAAGCTCCTTAACCAGGTCCCTGATCTTGCCGTGCGCGCTGACGTTGACCGGCTGGAACAAGTGCTGGGCAACCTGGTGGATAACGCCATCAAGTACGCCGGCGCCAATTGCACCGTCACCGTCGGCGGCAACGCCCGGGAAGGCGGCCCGATGGAAGTATTCGTTCAGGATGACGGCCCGGGCATACCGCCGGAAGCCCTGAAGCGGGTCTTCGAGCGTTTCTATCGCGTGGACAAAGCGCGCTCCCGGGAGCAGGGCGGCACGGGGCTTGGCCTTGCTATCGTCAAGCATCTCATTCAAAACCACGGTGGCCGAGTTTGGGCGACCAGCGAGCTCGGCCGCGGCACCACCTTCTTTTTCACCCTCGACCAAGCCATAGGCAACCTCCAACAGCCGCTGCTGTAAGGAGCAGAACTTGGGAATTCCAGCCTCCCCGCAGGCTTCACGCTTGCTGTCAGTCCGCGCCCCGATACACTCCCGCTCGTGAATAATCTGAAGTCTGCCCGTCCAACTCTGCATGCGCAGGGTCAGGCTGGCCATTTCCCTTTATTCCCACTACCCCCATCTTCCCCCTGAAGCATTATGCCAAGACCCCTGACAGTTTATCTTCCCTACAGCGGTGCGGAACACACCCAACGAACCGTTGAACAGTTGAAGCAATCGCCGCTGGTTGAAAGAATCTGCCTCATCTCAACCGCGTCCGCTCCCGGAACGATCGAGGGCTGCGACCGGTTGGCTGTCCCTTCACTTTACGGCAGCGGCACCATGCAGGCTGTGGCTCGGAAGACCACGACGCCCTATGCGCTGCTGGTCATTCATAACACGACCATTGAGTTCGGCCAGTTTTGTCTCGAGCGGCTGGTTTCGGTGGCCGAGATGACCGGGGCCGGCTTGGTCTATTCGGATTACCATGACATCCAGGGCGGGCAACGCGTCTCACATCCGGTGATCGAGTATCAGACGGGCAGCGTCCGGGACGATTTCAACTTTGGGTCGGTGCTCTTGTTCGACAGCAAAGCGCTCAAGTCGGCGGCCAGTGCCGGGAAGCGGCAGAAGTTCGAGTATGCGGGGCTGTATGCGCTGCGGATGGCCGTCTCGCGCACTCACCCGATCACCCGCGTGGGCGAACACCTTTACGGAAAGGTCGAACTGGACGTGCGCAAGTCCGACCAGAAGCAGTTTGATTACGTCGATCCTAAGAACCGTGCGGTGCAAGTCGAAATGGAGAGCGCCGCGACCGAGCATTTGAAGCGCATCGGCGCCTGGCTCAAGCCGAAGTTTAAGGCAGCCGACCTGGACGACGAGGAGTTCGCTAATGAGGCGTCAGTCATCATCCCCGTGCGGAACCGGGTCAAGACCGTCGGCGATGCAGTGGCCTCGGTGCTCAAGCAGAAGACCACCTTCCCATTCAACCTGATCGTCGTGGACAACCACTCGACGGATGGCACGACCGATCTGCTCCGCTCATTCGCCCAGAAGGACCCGCGGATGGTCCATGTCATCCCGCAACGTCAGGATCTGCTCATCGGCGGTTGCTGGAACGAAGGGGTCCACCATCCGGCTTGCGGGCGGTTTGCCGTCCAGCTCGATAGCGACGACATTTACAAGGATGGAAACACGCTCCAAAAGGTCGTGGATGCCTTCCGCCGGGAGCAGTGCGCGATGGTGATCGGCTCCTATCGGATGACGAATTTCAAACTGGAAGAGATCCCACCCGGCGTCATAGACCATAAGGAATGGACGCCCGACAATGGCCGGAATAACGCGCTGCGCATTAACGGCCTCGGCGCGCCCCGCGCCTTCTACACGCCAGTGCTGCGGCGCATCAAGCTGCCGAACGTCAGTTATGGGGAGGATTATGCCGCCGTGCTGGCGGTCTCGCGCGAATACCAGATTGGCCGGATCTATGATCCGATCTATCTCTGTCGCCGATGGGAGGGGAATTCCGACGCCGGCATCGATGTCGCCAAGCAGAACGCCTTCAATTTCTACAAGGATAAGCTGCGCACATTCGAGGTTCTCGCGCGGCAACGGCTCAACCAGCGAGTGAGCAACGCGTCCCCGGTTTCGAAGAAGGCCGCGCGCCCAAAGGCCAAGGGCGCAAAAGCGCGCCGTTAGTCCAACTGCATCCAATCATGGCTCGGCCGCTAGACCAGATCGCCATCTCCGAGACCGAGCTGGCGCCGTTTGTTAACGGAAACACGCAGGCCGGCAAAGCCCATGCGCTGCTGGAGCAGCAGAAGGGCGTCTGGGAGTTGCTGCGAAACGGCTACGACACCCTCCGCACTGTCCGGACGCGGGCGTTTGAGTTCGATGGCTTCCAAATCAAGGTGCAGTTCAACCCGGGCCGGCTCACCTCGACCGTCGCCAAGGTGGACGCGGCGTCGATCAAGGTGCGGAAGTGCTTCCTATGCACCGAGAACCTGCCACCCGCCCAACGCGGCATTCCGTGCGACGGCGAATACCTGGTGCTCTGCAATCCGTTCCCGATCTTCCCTGAGCACTTCACGATCTCCTCGGTGCGCCACACGCCCCAGCTCATTCGCGATTCGTTTGCTGCCTTGCTGCAACTGACGCGGGATTTGGGAAGCCGTTACACGGTATTCTACAACGGACCGAGATGCGGCGCCTCCGCGCCAGACCACCTCCACTTCCAGGCCGGCAATCGGTCGCATTTGCCGATCGACGCCGAATATGACCTCGTGAAGGAGAAGCTCGGCAGCCGGCTCGTTCGGTCTGGCGTCCTGCATGCCTATGCCTTCGAGGACTATCTCCGTCGCCACGTTGCGTTCGAGTCCCCGGATGCCACGCTGCTTCAGCGCGCGTTTGGCGCTCTATATGAGGTCTTGCAGGATGGCGGACCGGCTGGTGAAGAGCCAATGATGAATATCCTCGGGTTCTACACGAACGGCGAATGGAGGATCCACGTCTTCCCCCGCGCCAAGCATCGCCCGGCGTTCTACTTCAAGGAAGGCGACGAGAAACTCCTGATCAGTCCCGCCGCGGTCGAGCTCGGCGGCATCTGCACTACGCCACGGGAGCAGGATTTCGAGAGGGTCACGCGCGAGCACATCATGGAGATGTATTACGAAGTGTGCGTTTCCATGGACAAGTTCGCCGGCATTAAGACTCGCCTGGCGAGCAAACTCGCCGCCCTTGTGGCCTAGAGACGCAGCCTCGCCAGGCGTGGGTCCGCTTGGTACTACTTCATTTTGTTTATTCTGTTGTAACCTTTTGGGGGAAATCGTAGTCTCTAACATTGGACCGGTCATCGGACTGCATCCACGACCGATCCATCGTAAAACCTGCGCATCCGCTGTTCGGATGCGCTTTTTGCTTCTTGCCTCCGGCATACACCTGGCGACAGACCGCAGGGCCAAAAGATGGTCAGCGAATGCCAATGAACGGGTTGCCACTACAGATCGAGTGCGGCATAACGGTTAGCGTCCGGTGACAGAACGTTTCTTCCCGCGGGGTTCCCCACCCCCACCTCCTTGGCGTCTGTCACCGGGCGCTTTTTGTACCCTTTGACCCAATGGCGCACCGCCGACCTCCGTCGAATATCATCGACAATCTGGCCAAGGCGTGGTTGAAGGAAAGCAGACTATGGCATCGGGACCCAAACAGGAGTTGCTGAAAAGCATTCCGCCCATCACCGAGCTGCTGAAGAGCGAGGCGGCTGTCGGCTGGCTGAATATCCATCCGCTGCCGCTGGTGACCGATTGCCTGCGCGGCGCCGCGGCGGACGTGCGGGAGGAGTTGCTTGCGGATTCGGCTGGCCAGTGCGGACCGGGGCAGGTGACGGCAGATGCCGTGCTTGCTCGCGCCGAAGCGCTGCTGGAGTTGGCGACGACACCCCATCTGCGTGAGGCGATCAATGCGACGGGCATTATCCTGCACACGGGTCTGGGCCGGGCTGTTTTTCCCGCCGGCGTGGTGGATTCGATGCTGGCCGAGCTGAAGGGCTACTCGACGCTGGCGGTGGACCGCCCGAGTGGCGAGCGGATTGAACGCGACGAACTGATCGAGTATATCCTCACCGAGCTTACGGGCGCAGAGGCGGCTACGGTCGTCAATAACAACGCCGCCGCCACGCTGCTCGTGCTGGCAGCGCTGGCCGCCCATAAGGAGGTCATCGTCTCGCGCGGCCAACTCATCGAGATCGGCGGCTCCTTCCGGTTGCCGGAGGTGATGGCCCAGAGCCAGGCCCGGCTCGTCGAAGTCGGCGCGACCAATCGCACGCACCTCAAGGATTACCAAAAGGCCATCACGGCCGATACCGCCGCGATCATGCGGGTGCATCCGAGCAACTTTCGCGTCGTCGGCTTCACCAGCGAGGTGCCGCTGGCCGAATTGGCGGGACTGGCCCACAGCAGGCAATTGACTTTGATCGACGACCTCGGCGCGGGGGCGCTGCTCGGCCTGGAACAGTTTGGCTTGCCGCATGAGCCGACGGTCCGGGAGTCGATTGCCGCCGGGGCGGATGTCGTCCTGTTCAGCGGAGACAAGCTGATCGGCGCCAGCCAGGCCGGGGTGATCGTGGGCCGCAAGGATTTGATAGGGCGTCTGCGCAAACACCCGCTGATGCGTGCGATGCGGGTGGACAAGACCTGCCTGATGGTGCTGGAGCGCACATTGCACCTGTTCCGCGATTCCGACTTGCTCCGGCGCGAGCATCCGCTCTATCGGGTGATCTGCACGCCGGTGGATACCCTGCGCCAACGTGCCAAAGCGCTGGTGGACGCCATTGCCAAAACCGCACCCACAGCCACTTTGAACATTGATGCCAGCCAGGCCTACCTGGGCAGCGGCTCATTGCCAACCGAGTCCATCCCAAGCGTGATGGTGAGCGTCTCAGTGCCGGACTTGAGCGCTGCAGACCTGGCGCGCCGCCTGCGCATGGATCAAGCCTGCGTGTTCAGCCGCATTGAAGACGACCTCGTCCGACTCGATGTGCGCACGCTGACCGACGATCAAGTGCCCGCCGTTGCGGCCGCGTTCGAGAGAATCGCTCAGTCATAGCCGTCTTGATGAAACCCAACCGAGCCGCGAACAAGGCATGAGCGCTACTCGAAAGAACATCATGCTCGGCACGGCCGGGCACGTCGATCACGGCAAAAGCGCNNCTCGTCAAGCTGCTCACCGGCTGCGAAACCGACACGCTTGCGGAGGAGAAGCGGCGCGGCCTGACGATCGACCTGGGCTTTGCTCCGTGCCGGCTGGCCGACGACCGGATCGTGGGGGTCGTGGATGTGCCGGGCCACGTGGATTTCATCCGCAACATGGTAGCGGGCGCGCATGGCGTGGATGTGGTCATCTTCGTGGTGGCTGCCGACGACGGGATCATGCCCCAGACGCACGAACATCTGCATATCCTGACACTCATGGGGCTGCGTCATGGGCTGGTCGCTTTGACCAAGATCGACCTTGTGGAAGAAGTGCGGCGCAAGTCGGTGATCGAGGACTTGCGCCGTCTGCTCGCGGGGACGTTCCTGGCAGACGCGCCCATTTGCCCGATCTCGAATATCACAGGTGAAGGCTTCGAGGGCTTCTTTGACGCGCTCAACCAGGTCGTGTCGGCCTGCGAGGACAGGTCCAGCGCCGGCGTGTTTCGGGTCTGGGTCGAAGATGTGTTCACTATCCGGGGTCCGGGGACGGTGATTACGGGTATCCCCTCTAGCGGCCTCGTGCACATCGACGACTCGCTGACGCTGCTGCCGGCGGGCTTGGCTGGGCACGTGCGGCGGATGCAAGTGTACGGCGACGACGCCACCGAAGCGCGCGCGGGCGAATGCGTCGCCCTGAACCTCCCGGAATTCAGCCACGAGCAAGTGCGGCGCGGCATGGTGCTCTGCGCCTCTGACGCGGTCGCAGCGGTGGCCATGGCGGAAGCAGAGCTGCGCATCCTGGATTCCGTGAAGGGCAAGGTTGAAGACTTTGTTGAAGTGCATCTGCACGTCGGGACCGCCTCGGTGCTGGCCCGGGTGGCCCTGCTGGAAGGGACGGAGATGGCAGCCGGCCAGCGGCAGATGGTGCAGTTGCGGCTCGCCGAGCCCTTGCCCCTGGTGCCCGGCGACCGGTTTGTGGTCCGGGCCAACCTGCCAGCGCAGGATCAGACTGGCCTGGCCACCGTTGGCGGCGGGCGCATTCTCGGAGTCAGCAATGTTCGGCTGCGCCGAATGAAACCCTGGACTTTGAACGCTCTCGCGGCACGCCGGGACGCGCTGGATGACCCGGCGCGCTGGTGCGAACTCATGTTGCGCGAGAGCGGCCTGCCCCTTTCGGCAAGCGACCTGCAGAAGATATGCTTGCTGCGACCCGAGGAGATGACGGCGATACTTGAGAAACTGCGCGCCAGTGGCCGGGTGGTTTCACTCCCCGGCGGCGCGCTGACACATAGCGCGGTGGTCGAGGAAACCGCGAACAAAATGCTCGAAGCTGTGCTGGCCTTCCATGCCGCGAATCCGCAACGTGCGGGTCTCGCTCGGCAGGAGCTGTTTGCAATCGTGGGTAAGGTCGCGGAGATTTGCGAGCTGGCCGCCGCGTCGCTTGTCAGCACCAAGCGGCTCGAACACCAGGGTACCGTCTTTGCCCGAGCGGGCTGGAGCGCCCGGATAACGGATCGCGACCAACAGTTGAGCGACCGCATCCGTGAGGCGTTCCAAACCGCCGGCTGGGCGGGGCCTGCCGCCGCCGACCTCGCCACGGCGTTTGGCGAGCCGCTGGCGCGCATCGAAAAGATGATCAAGCTGCTGACCGAGAAGGCCGTTCTGGTGCGGCTCGACGAGCGCCTCTGCATTCATCACGACGCACTCGAAGCCGCCAAACAGGAGGCGCTGCGGTTGTTCGGGCAGAAGCGGTCGTTCTCGACGATGGAGTTCCGCGATGCGCTGGGCGTGAGCCGGAAACACGCCGTGCCCCTGTTGGACTATCTTGATAAGGTCAGGTTTACCGTCCGGTCGGGACATGACCGCACTCCCGGTGTGGAGGCGCGAAAGCTTTTGAAATGAAGATCGATTTGGCCAAACGGCGGCGGGTGATGGAGCGGTCGCAGCGGCTGGGACATTGCATCTGCGATCCGCGCCGACCCTGTCCGTGTGACGTTTTTCGCGAGCAGAGCATCTGCCCCTGCGCAGGGGAGCGCCCGGAGCCGGTGGACTTCTCCCAGTTGAAGC
>PLZQ01000348.1 GCA_003152225.1 Limisphaerales bacterium
CAGTACAAGTTAACGCTTATGGGGCGTTGCCTTGGGCTGGTATGAATGACGCCTTTGGCGTCCCCCAACTCCCCACGGTCGTTGTTCGATCTTAGCTGTCCAGCGCCCGGCTAGCCAGTATCGTTTCTTTGGGTATTGACTCAGTGGCGTCGACAGGCGTAACCCTCTCCTATGAGAGGGTTTGGGCGCTGGATTCAGTGGCTTGGAGATACAGGCCAATCGTTGTATAACCACTGTTGGCAGGCACTCGCGCACCTATGAATGAGTGTGCATCGTGTGGCAAGGATTACCCCGATCATGCAAAAGGTTGTCCCCTGATTCAGGAGTCATCAGTTTGCAGCGCCTTACCACCGACCACTGCCAGAGGAGTCCTGCCGGACAAGGCCTGGCGTGAGCGGGACAAGGCGTGGCGTCGGCAAGTCCTTGTTCCAGCAGTGTTATGGCTGGTTGCGTTCTGCTTCCTTGCTGTGGCATTCACAGTCGCGGCGAGTTTCATGCTCGGCCTGGTCACGGCAGTGTGGGCGGCAATTGATTCCTCAAGACTACAGCCCCGAGGGTCGCGATTATTAGGCATCGCGTTTAAGCCGGTCGTTGTGTTTGCGGCATGCGCCTTCTTCTTATGGGGCTTCGGTTTTATTTGGTATTTGGTCATGCGGCATCGCGTCAAGACCGCGCCCGTTGATTTGAAGAGAGAAGGCGCAACCACTGTCTGTTGACCCAGCACATTCACTGGGCGGCGGGATTCCCTCCCGGTTTTATATCGGACGTGAGAGGCACGGAGGCACGGCGCGAGTGAGTTTGATCGTTGCACTTGGCCATGTCGGCTATTAGTGACCCTCCCGTCCGTCCCGGCGGATTGACGGGAGCGCGGGCTTCCGCAGCGTGCAATCTATTTCCTAGTCTGGTCTGCCTAAGGCCGCCAGGGCCGGCAAAAAAAGCTAAGTGAATGACAATCGGCGCGTAGCGAAACCTTGGCTAATGACGGCTCATAGACTAAGAATTGAGGGATAGAGTAATTGGCCTGGTGGGTTGGCGACTTTTTGGAACAGGGCCAGCTCGCAGGGCCGTCGCGAAATCCCATGACGCCCTTTGCATATAAAGCCATGAACCCGAAACCGGCCCTTAACGTCCGCTGGTCGCGCGGCGAGCAGATTCTCCGTGACCCGTCGCAAAACAAAGATGCCGCCTTCACGCGCGCCGAACGCGTCCAGCTCGGGATAGGCGGCTTGCTGCCGCCGGCCGTGCTCACCATCCAGCAACAGGTCGCCATGGAAGTCGAGCACATCTTCCAGAAGCGCGATCCCCTCGAACAATACATCGGCCTGATTGCCCTGCTGGACCGCAACGAAGTCCTCTTCTACCGGTTGCTGGTGGAAAACCTCGAACGCCTGATCCCAATCATTTACACCCCCACGGTCGGCCTCGCCTGCCAGCAATACAGCCACATCTACCGCCGCCCGCGCGGGCTGTTCCTCTGCCCCGACGACCGCGGCCAAATCGCCCAGCGCCTTCGCAACTTCAGCCAGCGCGACGTCCGGCTCATCGTCGTCACCGATAACGAGCGCATCCTCGGTCTCGGCGATCAAGGCGCCGGCGGCATGGCCATCCCCGTCGGCAAACTCGCCCTCTACTCCGCCGGCGCCGGCATCCACCCGTCCCTTACCCTCCCGATCAGCCTGGACGTCGGCACCGATAACAGCGCACTGGTCGAGGACCCCTTCTATCTCGGCTACCGCGGACGCCGCCTGCGCGGCCCGGACTACGACTCGTTCGTCGAGGAGTTCGTGCGGGCAGTCAAGAACGTTTTCCCGCGCGCACTGCTGCAATGGGAGGACTTCAAGAAGGCCAACGCCTTCCGCCTCCTCGGGCGCTATGCGGGCCGCCTGCCCAGCTTCAACGACGATATCCAGGGAACCTCCGCCGTCGTATTGGCCGGCGTGCTGACCGGCCTGCGCCTCACCGGGCGGTCGCTGCGCGACCAACGCTTCCTGATGGTCGGCTCGGGCGCGGCTGGCGTCGGCATTGGCCGGCTCCTGCACACGGCGCTGCTCGCCGAGGGCCTCACCGAAGCCGAAGTGCGGCAGCGTCAGATCTTCGTTGATTCCGGCGGCGTGGTCTGGGATGGCCGCACCGGCCTGGAAGATCACAAACGCGAGATCGCACTGCGCAAGGACGAGCTGGCCGCCATCGGCCTCTCCTGTCCGCCGCCCAGCATACTCGAAAAGATTATCCGGGCGGTCCGTCCCTCCGTCCTCATCGGCACCACCGGTCAGCCGGGCGACTTCACCCCGGAGGCCATCCGCGCGATGGCCGACAACTGCGAGCGCCCCATCATCCTCCCTCTCAGCAACCCCACCAGCAAAGCCGAGTGCACGCCCTCCGAGGCGTTGCAACACTCGGATGGCCGCGCTTTGGTCGCCACCGGCTCGCCCTTCGAGCCGGTCAATTATAAGGGCAGCAAACATGTCATCGGCCAATGCAACAACGCCTTTGTGTTCCCGGGCGTCGGCCTGGGCGTCCTCATCACCGAAGCCAGCCGTGTCACGGATTCCATGTTCCTGGCGGCTGCCCGCGCCCTGGCGGAATTCACCGTCACCCACGCCGCTAGCGACAACTGCCTCTACCCGAGTCTGCGCGACCTCCGCACCGCCAGCAGCCTGATCGCTTTTCAGGTCGCCCGCACCGCCCGCGACGAAGGCTTCGGCTACACCCTCGATGACCAGGCTCTCCGCGCCGCCATCGAGGACTTCTGCTGGTTCCCGGACTACCCGGAAGCCGACACAGCCGTTCCGCAACCGGCCCATCCCGCTGAGGCGCTGGCGCACGCTACGAGCGTCGGGGCCATTTGAAACGGCTTCCGCCCCGGCGCGTAACCAAAGGCCGATGCTGCGAACAGGGGGTAAGCGTCGCGCCGAGCACCTCGATTATTCCGGGTCACGGCCCCGCTGTTACGGGTCTATTCGTCCCGCAAAGCGTGAAGGCGAGCGCCGGAATAGTGTCAATAGTGAGAACCGACACTTGCACAATTGGCTGAGCCCTGGGCAGCGATCACCGTGGCAGAGAAAGAGTGCTGCTTCGTCCGCAAGGACTGCCAGGAACCGCCGGACGCGGACCCGCATGTCCGGTGGTGTGGGAGGCGGGGGGAGAAATCCCCCCGCCGACCCGATTGGGCATTTGCATTATGGAATCTCCCCTCTCAACCGTAACGCCCTGAGGTTGAAGTGCCAGGCCAACCCTAATAGGAGCAGCGAGAGCGGCGTGACGACCAAGTAATACAAAACTGGTGCCGGCCCGAAGAGTGATGCGTTGAGAATCGGCAGAAAGAGCGTGACGAACAAAAAGGCTCCTACCCCAAGGCACAGAGCCGCAATCAACTCAAGTAACCGTGCTTTAAGCGGCTTCTTCATCTGCAGGCCCAACGAGGAGCATCAGCGGTGGGAGCCAGCCGCCACGGATGCACGACTCGCAAGTGCGCTGAACGGCTGGCTCCCATCCGCTGCATGCTATGGTTATCCCTTTGGGGGTGATCCATAAGGTGTAACATGGGAACGTTCTTTTGTTTCGGTGCTCGCATTCTCAACCCTTTCCAATGCCTTGCGCGCCCAATCTCGCGTGCCCTCATATGAATCGTTCGTAGCTTGGCGCAAAGCCGGAATCGCTGCTTCTGCGTTTGGCCCAAGCTGGCCAAGCGAGTAGGCGGCCATGGATCTAACCTCGTAGGTGCCGTCGTGCAGCATCAGTTGCGAAAGAACCGGAACAGCAACCTCAGGGGGAACCTTTGCATTAGAAAGGACCCTCGCAGCATCGCGCCTTACTGCTGCATCGGAATCGCGGCATGCGGCGATTAGCAAGGCATGGGCCGCCCTGACCTCGACACCTAAATCTGCACACAAGAGCATGGCCCAGTATCTATCAGATCCCCAGAGCATTTCTTTTTGGGAAGCCCAACTCTCCAGGCAGTATGGCACGTAGCGACCGTTGCGGCGGCGACTCACGATTGCATGCGCGAGGCCGGGGGGCTTCTCGTCAAAAATGCTGATCAGACCCGGCAGCGCGTTAGTGCCACTCCGATGAAAAACACCCCAAGCCTCATTGCCGCTGGAAAAGCAACATTCTGCTTCGTACTTCCTCAGCCATGACCGAACAGTTCGCCCCTCCAACCTCGGTTCGGCTGTTAGCAGTCCGATGCTCACCGACCCACAGCCGACGAAGGCACCGACAGCCACGACGACGAGAACCGTTCGGATTCTGCTGCTTCTCATGAGGGATAACGTGAGCGCTCAGCGATGCGCCGCCGAAGGCTCTGAAAGGTGAGCAAGACGCGAGCGGCGCATTCGCTGCAGCAACAGTTAGCTGACGCCAAATTGACTTGAGCCCAGCCTGCGTTCATAAGTGTTTCACGGCTTAACTGGAACCTTGCGCCCCTCGGGCAGATCAACTTTCTCTCCGAATCGGGGAGTGCGGTGCCCCATAGGGCCTACGGATCGTATCGCCGGATCTCCTTTGGCGTCGAATTGCACGGTGTAGTCCATGCGGCGAGGCAAGTCCTGGAAGCTGACAACACAGCCGGCGTCCTTCCCGAGCACACAGATGTTTATGGCGCAATGGAAGGAATCCTCGATCTGGTGACCCTTGCTTTTAAGGAGTTCCTTGGCCGCAACTCGAATCTCCTCGATGGTCAGAGCTTTCTGCTCGCCAAAAAAGACACTCACGTTCGGCGTCGAGATTTGACCTGGCGCTGCGGCATTGGTGGAGATTTGAGTGCCTGCGCGTGTTAAGGCTGAGGGACTGAGAATAAGCAGAGCGCCCAGCAGCGCGGCACCCATCGAAATGATTGCGAGATTTCTCATAAGGCTTCAGCAGCTAACGTGCCGGCTCAGGCCGGCCGGGCCAGTGATGTCCGATCGCCAACAGGGACGCAATCCCGGCCTTGCCTGTAGCCGGTTTGTTAGGTGCCGAGCCGCTTAATTGTCCCATCAGCATGTCGAGCCTCCGCAGCCGTCAGCTTTCCGGTGTTAACATCGAAGATGCTCTCAAACTCTTGATCCAGGACGCCAGCCGAATCGAAGAGGTAGCCTTTGACCCTGTGCAGCCTCAAAGCTTTCACGCGCGAGCCCTTGTCCCAAACGTGCTCACGGTCATAATAATCTGAGAGCTCTAGGATCTGACTGTACACACATTTGCTTTCCGGGTCGAAGCCGAGCAGCACCGCCTTGCTCTTGATCTTGGGAGTAGCCATATCGCACCTAACGCATCAGCTCACCGATGGCGGCCCCTCGCTGGCTCCCGAATTGCCAAGCTGCGTGGCGGGGCCGCCATTAGATGTCATGTTGGGTTGAACGGTAGCACCAGGCGGTGCCACTCTGAATGCAGTAATTATGCAAAAAACATACATCCTCAATCCCAACATAACGTTCAGAACCTTAAACACCTCGCCCGCGCAGCGCAAGGCCGCTGCAGGCGCCACGTTCCTCGCGCTAGAAATAATTGAGCACTGGAAGATCAAACTCAACGGGCTTTCCGTGGACTCTGGTGTTCCATACAGGTTCTATGTTGGCACGAGAACTGACTTCTTTGATTTTATTGAGCAAAACCGCTTTTTTGATTCCTTAGGCGAGGATTTGGGAGGCGCGCTGTCCGCATCCCCCAAGCCCGCCCTGCCGCCTCGCCAACCCTTGCCGCAGCCGGTGATCGATCCCGCCAAGCCCAGGCTCCAACTCGGCCTGGACGTGCATCTGGAACTCATCATGGGCGTGTCCCAACGCGGAAACACCTCCGCGCAGGCGCCGCGCAAGTTCACCCTCGACCAACTGGTCGAGCAAGTGCGCCAATGGGTGGCCCAAGGTTTGCAGGTCTTTTGTGTGCAGGAATCCTGCGGCTTCGGGTTCGTGTTACACCGCCAACTGGTGGCTGCGGGCGCCCAAAGCTTCCTCATCACCCCCATCGCCCTCAACGGCAAACGCAAAACCGACAAGCTCGACGCCCGGGCGCTGTGCCTGCGTTTGTCCCGCTACCTGGACGGCAACCGCGACGAACTGGCCCCCATCCGTATCCCCACCGAGGCCGAGCAACGCCGGCGCGAAACCACCCGCCGCCGCCAGTTCCTCAAGCGCGAAGTCCGTCGCCTGGCCAATCGCGGCCACGGCCAGGTGGCCGAGTATTGCCATCAATCCTTGCCCAGCCGTTGGTGGGGACCCCGGCTCTGGAAGAAGCTTTCGCCCAAGGTGGATGCGTGGCTGCTCGGGGTGCTGGAAAAGTTGCGCGACTTGATCCTGGCGTTGGAGACGCAGCTTAAGGCGCTGGAGCAGGATCTCGTGCTGCGCCTCCAGGGACAGGAACTTCCCAAAGGCCTGGGCGAGCTCACGCTGGTCACGGTGGACGGCGAGATCTGCGACTGGGCTCGCTTTCATAACCGCAAGCAGATCGGCAGCTACACGGGGTGTTGCCCGGGCGAGCACAGTTCGGGCGGCAAACGGCGAGTAGGCTCCATTGACCGGATGGGCAACGGACGCGTCCGCGCGCTCCTGGTGGAAGCGGTGTGGCGCTTCCTCAAATGGCAGCCCAACTGGAAAGCGGCCCAACGCATGAAAGTCAAACTGGCCGACGGCCCGGCGATGCGCAAAAAGACCGTCATCGCTCTGGCCCGCCTACTGGCCATTGATCTGTGGCGCTGGCGCACGGGCCGTTGCACCCTGGCCGATCTGGGCTTGGTTCCCGCTTTAGCCCCCCTCAATTCAACCCCCAAGTAGCCTTTTGCTTCGCGCAACCTCCAGAGCATCCGTGAGAAAGCCTTTTGCGATCGGGCGGGTCCAGTCCGTAGCTGCACCTGGTGAACTCATCGTTCACCCGTCCATTAGATGGGACGGACCCCCCGGTCGCCGCCAGTCACACAAGAACGACACGATGGGCGTTGGGGCACCTCCCAACTGTCCGGATAGGAGTCGGTGCGGGACCTCGGGGTCAGGCACTCGTCACGGCGGCAACACCGGTCGGCAACTCCCTTCACACGCTGCTCTGCGGAAACCCTCACCCTTCAGGAGAAAGGAAAAAGCCTTGAAGAGGTAACTTGGGCGAAGTCGCTGAGCCACGGCCACGCGGAGAGGAGGATCCTTGGTCCCACCGCTGGCGCGCGTGACTCCGCTCCGCGTCCGCTGCGCTTCGCACGACGTGAGCCTCACCCAAAAATACCTGGCGGAATTTGAATGACCCTCTTGACAACTCTCATAGGGGTGCAGCGCATGGTTGGACATTTCCATCAACAAGCGAAGACAAATATGACTCAACCTCCGTCGTGTAGTCGAATGCGAACTCGGGTGACACAAGGCGACGGACCCGAGCCCAGCCGCCGCCGACAGGGCCTCGCGTAAAGCGAAAGAGTGATCTTCCAGCAAGGGATGGCGGCCACATGCAACGGCTGGTCAACTGTGTGGAGCGGCATAAGCCGCACTCGACCGGAGTGCCCAGACGCTCGGTCAGTGAGGCCAGGAGCGCATCCCGGCCCTCTGCATAGAAAGAACCGTGGAAGTGGTGCCTCTCCGGCTTCGTAACGAAAACGAGGAAATAGTCGTCAATGTAAGGGCCATTGGCCGTGGTGTACTCCCCGATGACCGCGACCGTCGCCAGTGGCGTGCGCCAAAACTCAGTGCCCTGCTCTCTGTAAACCACTGAGTCACCCTCAAAACCGATGACCGCTTTATTGTCGCTGGCGTTCACTGGGCATCATGTCCAACGACAAGGTCAGCGACGGGAGCCAGCCGCCGTTGGCGTTAAATTCGTCTCTGAGCGAATCGGCTGGCTCCCGTTCGCTGCACCGTCTGGTTGGCCATTTGGAGGCTGATTAGTCCGCAGCGGTATCACTTCCAGGGTATATCCAGCACTGATGAAACGACCATAAAGAGGATCCTCAGTGACGCTGGCCGTGGTGCTGATGAACACCGCCTTCTTGCCAAACCCATACCGCAAGCCATGGGTCGGGGGTGACTTCGGTCCCGGCCCGATCTGAACTGTCGATATCGGAGCGAAACGCACGAAATTCGTCCCCAATGCTGCAACGACCACTGACATCGGCGTTCCGTTCGTGAAAGCTCGATTGACCGCAGCGGCACGATCCTGCACCGATAGATTGGGCGCGGACCAGACGCGGGCAAGCTCTTTATGCTCCGAGGCAAAAACCACACTGCACCCCAGAAGTGCTGTCGTAAGAAATGCGCGTTGAATCTTCATGGCCAACGCAGAGCGCAGCCACGCCGGGCCAGTGACGCTCGATACGCCGCAAGACGGACTCCCGGCGTTGGCTGACGCGATTGGTTGGGCTGGATCACTTCGGAGCCTGGTTTGTGATTGCCCTGACCGTGATGTTGCTCAAAGGAACGTTGGTGCCGTTCATGGTGGCCGCACCCAAGGTCCACGTATAGCCGCCGTCAGAAATCGTTTTGGACCCTGCCGGGGCTGACTGAGCAGACCGGGTCTCATGTTTGCAGCCCAAGACGAATAACAGGAGAGTGCATCCAATAATATATGCGATTTTCATTTGCGTGTGTTTGTTGTAAGCCCAACTATGATTATACAAAGTGCGTGTAAACCTCCGTGCATGCCTGACTTTTGTAAGGCCTTGTGTAACCATACTTTAATGAAATACGACCTGCGAATTTCTGTCAAGGATTAGCGCCGTGGCAAAAACTTGAAAATCCAACTGGCTCAACTCAGTTTTTCCAGCTCCCGCCAGTTCTTCGTGAAAATGAACGGTTCCCCCTGGCCGTCAGATGGCAGGCCGGTTTCCATCACCAGAGTGCTGACAGCCTTGCGCAAGTCCATTGTCAGGTCTATGTCCCAGTGAAGTACTCCCCAGGACCAGGAACCGCCTCATTTTGTGCAGAACGGTTATTGGCACCATGCCCGGATGTATCTCACCAATTGGTGAGTCTTGCCAGCTGGCTGAAATTCAGGGAGCTGATGGCCAGGGTGCGAAAGCTTGTTGTTGGGCTTTTCGATGGCGTATCCCACCCGCAGCCAGTCGAGCAAGGTGCGCTCGGTCTGCTGCTGGCGGGCGGTTATTTCGATCGGGTGCCGAGCCAAATGGGGTCGGCGTCTTTTTCACCTGTGATCGGGCCAACCTATGACCCATTTACGTTTAGCGGAAGACCAAATTCTAAGCAAACTCGGAACAAACTAGGGTGGCCCCTTTATTCAGCGATATGTTGCACTAGTTTATAGAATTCTGGCGGCGTCTGGAAACGTTCAGTCCCATTTTTATCGCGAATTTCGACGCAGTGCTTGCAGACAAACGTCTCGACGCTGCCCGTCTTTTTAATAAAGGTCACTTGCCAAGCCATATCACAGGCGAGCCGGTCACTTTTTACCAAGTGGAGAACTTCCAGCAGTTGTTTGATCTTGCCCGGATCGTTTATGACGATTTGGCTCTTTTTGGGTTCACCCTTTTTCAAAAATACAATTTGCCGAACATCTAAAAATATGTCTTTAGATTGATCAGCAGCGAGCGCGAGCGCGTCGCCTGACTTGAGGGATTCGGCTTCCGCTCGGGACTTGATTTCGGTGAGCGCCTGCCGGACTTTTGACGAAGCCGCGATGCCATCATCGCCGTCCGCGTTGTGTTGGGCTTGCACCGGGGTGGCGAACGAGAACAAGGCAATGCCTGCCAGTGCCGCGATCAGGATTTTGTTTGTTGTTTCCATAATTGTTTTTCTTTCGTTTGTTTTACTGGTCTTGTTGTTTGTTTCGGAACAAACCCACGACTTGGCTTTCGTTCAGCCATAGTCACGGGACCAATGGATTTCATCAATTAACCTGACGCCGCTTCCTTCATTATTTTGACAATCGTGTCCTCCACTTCCTGGGCCACCCCTTTCAGTTGGGGCGTGT
>PLZQ01000356.1 GCA_003152225.1 Limisphaerales bacterium
CACTCGATTGCACGTTGGTGATCACGAGCAGGTTGTTGGTGGCCCCCACCAGATTGGCGCCACCAAAGGTCCATTGGTAATCCAAAGGCGCTGTCCCCGACGCTGTAACCGCAAAAGCCGCCGAAGCTCCAAGCAGGATCGCTTGGTCCGCGGGCTGGGCAACTATCGCAGCCGGCTCGCCCACAACGAGCATGGCATTGGAGCTCTGCTCTGAACCGAACGCATTGGACACCTCCACGACATAATTGCCGGCGTCGCTTAATTGGGTATTCGTGATCACCAGGACGGTGTTGGTTGCATCCACCAGATTCGTGCCGTTGAAACTCCACTGGTAGCTTAGCAACGGCGTACCTTCAGCTAGAACATCGAACGAGGCCACGCCACCAACTGGAATCGCCTGGCTTGTCGGTTGGATTGCTATAGCGGGCGCCTCGCCGACCGTCAGCATGGCGTTGGAGCTGTTGGCTGAGCCGAACGCATTGGATACGCTCACCGCGTAACTGCCAGCGTCACTCAATTGCACGTTGGTGATCACCAGCAGGTTGTTGGTTGCCCCCGTCAGATTGGCGCCACCAAAGGTCCATTGGTAATCCAAAGGCGCTGTCCCCGACGCTGTAACCGCAAAAGCCGCCGAAGCTCCAAGCAGGATCGCTTGGTCCGCGGGCTGGACAACTATCGCAGCCGGCTCGCCCACAACGAGCATGGCATTGGAGCTCTGCTCTGAACCGAACGCATTGGACACCTCCACGACATAATTGCCGGCGTCGCTTAATTGGGTATTCGTGATCACCAGCACGGTGTTGGTTGCATCCACCAGATTCGTGCCGTTGAAACTCCATTGGTAGCTCAACGGCGGCGTGCCATCAGCCACCACGTTGAACGTGGCCATTTCTCCAACCGGAACCGCCAGGTTCGTCGGTTGGATTACAATGGTGGGCGGCCCGCCGACCGTCAGCAGGGCGTTGGAGCTGTTGGCTGAACCAAAAGCATTCGATACGCCCACGGCGTAACTGCCGGCATCACTCAACTGCACGTTCGGAATCAGCAGCACGTTGTTAGTCGCGCCCACCAGATTGGTGCCGCCGAAGCTCCATTGGTAATCCGAAGGAGCCGTGCCTATCGCTGTAATGGCAAAAGCCGCCGTTTCTCCGAGTCGGATTGCTTGGTCCGCGGGCTGGGCAACAATCGTGGGCGGCTCGCCCACAACGAGCACGGCATTGGAGCTCTGCTCTGAACCGAACGCATTGGACACCTCCACGACATAATTGCCGGCGTCGCTTAATTGGGTATTCGTGATCACCAGCACACTGTTGGTCGCATCCAGCAGATTCGTGCCGTTGAAACTCCACTGGTAGCTTAGCGGCGGCGTGCCTTCAGCTAGTACATCGAACGTGGCCACGCCGCCAACTGGAATCGCCTGGTTTGTCGGTTGGATTGCTATAGCGGGCGCCTCGCCAATTGTCAGCAGGGCGTTGGAGCTGTTGGCTGAACCAAATGCATTCGACACGCTCACCGCGTAACTGCCGGCGTCACTCAATTGCACGTTGGTGATCACCAGCAGGTTGTTGGTTGCCCCAACCAGATCGGTGCCGCCGAAGCTCCATTGGTAATCCAAAGGCGCTGTGCCCGCCGCTGTAACCGCAAAAGCCGCCGAAGCTCCAAGTACGATCGCTTGGTCCGTGGGCTGGGCAACTATCGCAGGCGGCTCGCCCACCACGAGCACGGCATTGGAGCTCTCCTCTGAACCGAATGCATTGGACACCTCCACGGCGTAATTGCCGGCGTCGGTTAACTGGACATTCGTAATCACCAGCACACTGTTGGTCGCATCCAACAGATTCGTGCCGTTGAAACTCCACTGGTAGCTTAGCGGCGGCGTGCCATCAGCAATCACGGAAAACAGCACAGCCTCGCCTTTCGGCACTGCCTGGCTTGTCGGTGGCGACAGCACTGTAGCCGGCATGTTGAAAGGGGCGGCTTCGAAAAGAGCGCTGTATCCGACATGGCCGTTGCCGTCGTCTGCTTTGAGCTGCACGTCTTTGCCACGCGCCAACATTGTGATCTCTCCGCTCCATACTCCGTTCGTGAAGGCGTCCGATACCGTCGGGGTGCATTGATTGGCCGCAAATGCGCCGTCGCCAGACACGACGTTCAACGCCACCGTGCCAACGAAACCCGTCACCACATTCCCGCCAGCCGCTGCCGCCGTAATCGTCACCGCGAACGGCACATTGGTGTATTGCAGCGAGGCAAAAGAGCTCCAGGCAAAGTGATCCAGTTGTCCACGAACCGCGTCATCATCGATGATAGTTCCAACCGCCTGCGCGCGACCAGGCACGGCGTTGGTCGGCTCGGACAGATTCACGAAGAAGGATTCGTTCGATTCAACCACGTCATCAGCGATCACGGCGACGGAAATGAACGCGTTGGTAACTCCCGGCGGCAACACCAGAACCCCATTTGTGCCCAGATAGTCCTGGCCCTCGATGGCAGAACCGCTGGCGGTAGAATAGTTCACAGAGACCGTTTCTGGACTCGGCGCACTCAGAGTCACCGCGAACAACATGTCCGTCGTTCCGATAGTTCCCTCCGTGATCGCGGCGTCTGCGATGGACACGGCCGGCGGCCCAACGATGGTCTCGATCATCGCGGTGTTGTTGTCCAGATACGGGTCCACCTCGGCCCGGGACACCAAAGCAACATTGGTTAACGTGTCTCCGACCGTCGTTGGGGCGACGACCAACGTGATCGTCGCATTCGTGCCACCTGGAATCGAACCCAGGCTGGCGGTGATTACTCCGTTGGTTTCTTGCCAATCGCCCTGCGAAGGAGCAACCGAGATGATCGTCACATTCGGGGGCAGAATATTGCTTACCGTCACCCCGGTGGCCTCTGCGTCCCCAGAATTTGCTACGACCAGCAAATAGGTGAGACTGGTGCCGGCGGCGACCGGGTCCGGATCGGCGCTGATGGTGATGGAAACATCATTCGTGAGCACAGCGTCAAAGAGATCGCTGGTTCCGGTGTGGCCCGCGCCATCGTCGGCAACGAGGCTTGCCTTCGCCCCGGGCTGCAAGAGGGTGACGCTGCCCTGCCAAACACCGTCTGCAAACGTTCCGGAGTTGGTCGGCGAACACGCGGCGGGCAACCCGCGCAGGCTGACGATCCCGGTGAAGTTACTGACGACCGAGTCATAAGCGTCCCGCGCCGTGACGGTGACGGAGAATGGTTGATTCACGTACTGCGGAGACGGAATCGTGTTCCAGGAAAAGTGATCCACCCCCCGAGTCGTGAACTGCCATACCGGGCCTTGGGTCACGCCGATCCGGCGAGCAATGATCTGCCAGTAATAGGTGGTTTGCGGCTCGAGCAAAGGCAGCGCCCAATTCTGGTTCATTGTGCTCCCGACGAATTCGCCGGGCCCAGGCGTGGGATTCACCCCAAAATAGACGTCGTTTGTGACCGTTCCGCCCAGAAGCAAACCGGGTTGCCACGCCAGCCCGCTGGCCTGGTCCACATTTGTCGCTAGATTAGCCGGTGAAGGATTCGAGGGAGTCGGCGGACTTTCGTCGTCCAGGACGGATATGAAGGCGGTTCCATTGGTGAACCCGGGCGCACTGGCTTCGATGGTTATCACCTGGTTACCGTCGGCGATTGAATTGTCGATGGGAGTCAGGTCAAAGGTGCTGGAGACCTGGCCTGACGGAATCATCACAGATGCTGGAACACTCAGCCTATCGGGCGCACTTGACGTCAGGGAAACCGTCAGGTTCGTCGCCAGGACACCCGAGATGGATACAGAACCGGCGTTTGGCAACAACCCCACATTCTCCCAAGCGCTTGCCGGGACGGCCACGGTCAAATCCAAGTTCTCATTATCCTGCACCACGACATTTGCGCTAGCAGTGATCCAGCCTGGAGCCTGAGCGGTAACTACCGCGAGCTGCGGCCCGTCAATCAGGTTGTCATCCACCACCGTCGCGGTAAACACGGCTGAAGTTTGTCCAATTGGGATAAAGACAGAATCCGGCACCTGGAGAGCCGTCGTGTCACTCGACGCGAGGCTTACAAGCAGGGTGTTCGTCTGAACATCGCGAATATACACCGCGCCTTCTAAGGTTCCTTCCCCTTCAATGGCCGTGCCGGGCAGGGAGAGATACAGGGACACGGCGGCGCTGTCCGATACCTCGATGTTGCTGCTGCCGGCGAAATAATCCGGCGCGGTGGCGCTAATGAGCACCATCTGCGTGCTGCTCGTGTGTAACTCGTCTGCGATGGTCAGGTCGAAAACCGCATTGCTTTGCCCCGCGGTAATTATTACGAATGCAGGAACAGTTGCGGCCGAAGCATCGCTGGAGGTCAATGCCACCATCAAATTGGTTGCCGGCGCCGGGGCTGCCGTCACCGTACCGGTCAGTATCCCCGCACCGGCGTTAGCCGCTGGCGGAATGGCGACCGTGAGTTGCGGCAAGGTGTTACCCACGAACTCAATGTCGTCGATGTTCCACCCGGAATAGGGAAACGCAAACTGGGACGCCACCCGATGGCCCCAGCGGACATAGACGTTGGTGCGATTGTCCGCCAAAGCTGAAATGTCGTACGATACCGCTGTCCACGCACTGTCAGCAATTTCGGTCGTGCCATTGTCCCACACTGGAGCCCAATTCGTTCCGTCGGATGAAACGTCAATCGTGGCATAAACATACGGCTGAAAATCCGTGTTCAACCATCGCTGAAACTGGAGCCTCATCCCTGTGTAACCGGAGAAATCAAACGGGCCAGCCGTTAAATAATATGGGCCGCCGATCGCGACGGAGTAGTCGCCGTTCAAATTGACGCCGAACACATTCGTACCGGTGGCGCCTGTTGCCGGATCCGGGCTTCCATATGCTGTTCCTCCAAGTCCGGCCGGTTCGCCAAAAGCCCACTCGCCATCGAAGGACCACGCGGGCTGGGTGTCTAATGGAAAGCACAGCGCTGGCAGGGATAGCCGGAAAATCACCGACCGCGTAACCGTGGCTCCGATGAGAATGTTCGAAAAGGTGATCGCGGCAGTGTTATCGCCGCTAGGTAACGTATTCGCATCAGGCGTAAGACAAATGCTGACGGTGTTGGACATTCCATGAGAAATGCTGCCGCTTGCCGGATCGACGCTCACCCACGGCTCCGTCGCTGACGCGGTCCAGTTCAGAATGTCGGAACCGGCGTTGCTCAGGAAGTAAACCTGACACGATGGAATCGCGACCCGCCCGCATTGGGAATAAAAGGTTGCCCCCGAAACTGGGGTTACTTGCATCGCGTCTGGCACTTGAAAAGATTCCTGCACGCCGGCGGTTGTAGAACTGCCAGGGCATGTCGCCTCCGACCCCATTCCTCTTTTGGCGAACGCGTTCCACAGCTCGGTCTGATTCGCGCCGTCGGAATCCAACCGATCAGCCTGTAGGATGGCATCGCGCGCCTGTAGATAATTGGGGTTGGGTGGTGAAAGAGCCATGCCATCGGTCACCAACTGTAGCATGAGCTGGTTGCCCGACGTCGAGCCGTACTTGCGGATCAAGTTCGCTCGCGCGTCCCACAACGTGACACACCAAACCTCTCCCATGTTATGCACCTCAGTTGCGAGGGTGCCGGTCGCCGGACTACGCGGAACTCCGTCGTGCCTGCTTGCCTGTGTCGGATCGATGTCTTTGAAAGTAAGGGGGTTTTTGAGGAGGTCCGTGCAGTATGGATATCGCCGGATGCCGAAATAGTAGTTCTGCGTCAGCCCGCCTAGCCGGTACGACGCATATGCCGCGCAAGCGTAAACGCCGTCCACGTCGTCACCGGGATTACTCAACAAGGACAACGCGTAAAAATCGGACCATCCCTCGCCCATGCCCGCCGGTTGGAGCTGGGAAATGCCTACTCCGCCACCGACCCGGCGGTTGCTCAGGCCATGCGTGTATTCGTGCAGGACAATCTCGGCGTCCAGAGCACCGTCGCGAGCCGGGTTTGGGCCGGTGAAGACATACATCTGCATCCGTCCCGGAGTCCCATCCGGTGGCGTGGTAAAATTCGCATTGTTGACGCCGCCGCCATCTTGCGCATCCGCCTGGACCGCGTCATTGCCAGCCCCGCCCCGCCCGAAGTTGTCGTTCTGAAAATTCCCAGCCTCCTCGGTAAAGCCAAGGTCATACAGTCGATCATGCATCCAATTGCACCAGTAAAACAATTGCGAGACAGACGCGTCCCGGTAGGTACTCGGGTCACTGCCCAGATCCATTGGGAAATCGAACACACGAAACGGCGAGCCTTGCGGGCGTGGCAAATCAGGCTGGTCGTCATCATTCAAATCCGTGTGAGCGTCCACGTTATTGCCGCGGGTCTCGTTGACCCCGTCGTCGATCCAGCCGCTGGGCGAAGCATTCGTATCCAGCGCGCTGATCGTCAGCAGCGTTCGCGGAACGAGCGGCGGCTGGTTCGTGATCGGTGTGGCGTATCCGGGGGATAGCGGTGATGGGCTGTCACTCGTGAAGACTCGATACGTTGCGTCGCTTATGTATTCCGTCAAACAACGCCGCAGCAATGGCTGGCCCGTCTGGGCATCCACCAATACGCGAAACATCTCGGCGTGAGTCCGGCCGGTCAGGAGGACGTCCCAACAGAGATGGACCTGCTCTGGGTTCATGGGCAGCCAGATGAGTTTTGCCTCGGCGGCTCCCTTGAGCACGGACGCCCTGAACGCCTGCCGTTTCACCGGATCGGCAACCGGCGGATTGGGGTTGGAGACTTTGTCCGCCTCGAGTTGCTCTTCTGACAGCCGCTCATCAATTTGGCCTGCGGCTATCGCCACCGCTCGGCGCGCGGAAACGCTCAGCGAAGCGCCTAGATTGGCCCGGTTCTGTCCTCCACGCGCAACGGCGCCCGTCGGGTCCGGCAGGAACTGGTCCGATAGGTTTACGAGTTCACCACGACGGCTCGTATGGGATATCAACACGGCTTCAAATACAGGAATGCCATCCACTTCCTGCTGCCAGACGACCGTCCTCAAGCCGTTATGAGGCATCACATATTGCCGCTTCACCCGAGCCTGATCGAGGGCTTCCGGTCCATGGCGAAAGAGATCTTTGTACTCGAGCAAGAACGCCTTCGTCGCGCGATCCGGGTCATTGGCTGCGAATCTGGACGCCGTCGCGGCCGAGACCGTTGCGCCCACGCCATTGCTTCCGGTTAGGAAAGTACTGCCGGACCAGATGCTTTTAGGGCCACCTGTGATGGGATCAAACTCAACTTGTGTGCGAGGCTGCCGCGCTTGGAGTTGTTCGGCGGCGCGTCGCTGTTCTCCGGAAGCCACTTCGCTTACAGCCGCTTCCGCACGCTTGTCAAAGTTTGGCAACGCCGGATGCGCCGGCGGCATAAACGCAAGCCCCAGATTGGCGCAGAACAGAAACCAAACCGACAGAATACATATACGGAAGTTCATAAGAAGCTTTTGCATAAACGACTGCCCCTCACTGACTTCCAAAAACCATGAGCTACGCGCTCAGACGTCTGCAGCGCGGACACTCCGTGATTCGCGAATTCTGGAAGAGGGTTCACCGGAAAGAACGCCCTTTCGAGGCTACAGTACCCCGTCCAAGCGATTGGGATTCCAATGCCCGATGTCCTAAGTGCCCCCTCCGCCTGACGCGGCCTGCTTCAAATCTCATGGAGAACTTTGACCGTCGCACGGTTCCCAGTGACGGATTTACCCGCACTAGACCTATTTAAGATACAAGAGTCGGCATAGTTTTGTCAATGACGACCCACAACATCGAGCTAGGCTTTTCCTAGCCTAACCGCCGTGTCGGGGCTTATGCCCCCGGTTCGACGGACCACTCGGCGAGGATGGCGGACCATCCTCGCTCCAGGGGGGGAAGCACGCCGTGTGCCGAAACGGGCGTGGAATAGACCTGAGCCGGTGGTAATTTCGTACCGTGACAGGGGTTCACCTGAGCGAGAACGGCCAGATCATAGTGCCCAAAGAGATTCGGGACCGCCGCGGGTTCCGTAACCGTAGCGCCTTTCTCGCAATGTCCGGCATTACCCGTTCTGCCAGATTGAAAACCCTTTCGAGTTAAAAGACCCGACTAGCGAGCTGATGCAGTGCCGGCCAGGGCCACGCGAGCAGACGCGCCAGCGGCAGCGTCTATTCTGTGTCTCACTCCCACCCGGGGACCGTCACTTGGCCGAAGCGATCCATCGAGAGCCTGGTGGGGATCGGTTGGAGGTTGCGGGCGGCGGCTTGACCGGCAACTATGCCGGCGCGGTGCTGAGGTCCGGGCCGCAAGTAAAAGCTCGGGGCTATGAACAAGCTGATCCGAGTTTCGGTTTTCCTGGGCGCGCTGCTGCTGGTCCTGGCGGTGATGGCGCTCTTGGGAGTGCGCTCCGGGGATCGGCGTGCGCTTCAGAGATACCTGGCGGAGCTTGCCGCTAAAGGAGAGAAGCTTACCTTCGCGGAGCTGACACTCGGGAGGCAGTCGAACGCGGTCGATTCGCACGCACTGATCATAAACGCTTGGACGAAGCTGCACGACGTGCGGATCGACCCAGGTTTGCTGAAGCCGCGCGGATACATTCGGCCGGGGCAGGCCAGTGTCGCTTGGCGCCAAGCCAGCCCCACTTTGACGCAGTCGGCGGGGTCTAGCGGCAGCGCCGGCTGGAAGGAGTTTGCGGCACAGATGAAGGCGTCGCAGGGCGCCTTGCAGGAGATTCGCGAGGCGCTTAAGAACCCGGCGGCGGATTTGGGGCCCTACACGAATATGATCGTGGGCCGCCGCTTCGACTTCGTGACCGTGGAGTCTGTGGCGGAGTGTTTGACGGGCGCGGCGGAGAATGAGTTGCACCAAGGGCGGCTGGAGGAGAGTCTGCAAGATCTCGAGGCGCTGGCGTCGCTGGCGCGAATGGAGCGCGACGAATACACACTCGCGGCCCAGGTAGCCCGGGTCTGCGTGGCCAGCAAGGGATTGGCGGCCACGTGGGATGCGTTGCAGGCGCCGGCCTGGACCGAGCTGCAACTCGCGCGGCTCCAGAAAGCCTGGGAGCCGATGGACCTCGTGGACGCAGTGGTGACGGGGTTCATTGGCGCGCGGGCGGATGGTTATGAGCTGTTTGCCTTCGTGCGGCGCTCCAGCGGAGCCAAGACCGCCCGATTTCTCAGACATTCCTCGAGTCCAGACTGGTCGCCGACGAGCGAGACGCTTGAGGAGTTGGCGGGTGATTACCTTTTCCTCCCGTCTTACAAGCTCACCAGCATTGACGCGGATGAGCTCTTCTATCTGCAGACCGTGCAGGAATGCATCGCGGCGCTGCGACTGCTCCAGGCACATCGGCCCTGGCCGGAAGCGAAGCAGGCGCTGACCAACGCCGGTGCGAGGGTTACCGCGCTCAGCTCCGAGCTCGACCGGTTCCGCCATCTCTTCAGCCTATTAGCCAATCCCTATTCCCTGAGCGCTGGCACCGCTGCCGTGAGCGCGGAAACCGAACGGCAGATGACCCTGGCGGCCATCGCGCTGAAGCGCTTCCAACTGCGGCATGGCCAACTGCCGCCCAGCCTGGAGGCGCTGGTCCCGGAGCTTTTGTCGGCGGTGCCTTACGATTACATGAGCGCTCGACCGCTCCGCTACCGCCTCAAGCCCGACGGGAGTTATGTTCTCTATTCCGTTGGTCTGGACGGGAAGGATGACGGCGGCGACCCGAGCCTGGCACCGAGCGCGTCGCCCGGGCTATGGGGCGGACGGGATGCCGTTTGGCCTTCGCCCGCTGCCGAGCCAGAGGAGGCGCACCGCCAGGCGGATCAGTAGCGATCGGGAATTGGTTGCTTAGCACTTTGGAACGTAAGTCCATTGACGTATACGGGCTCCTGATCTCCACCATGATTAGGAGTTCAGGGGCGGCCGTGGCGGTGGGCATCAGTTCGCTCTTCCTCATCGAATTCACCAAGCACCTCGTGGGCCTCGACCCCTATGTCTTCACCCGCTACATCGCTTATTGCTGGCAGACCCTGCTGGAGTTCGCCCAGGGCATGGACTACCAGTGGTGCCCGAAAGTGTGGAACATGATCNNGCCCCAATTGGGTGCGGTAGAAGGAGCGATCGGTGTTTGCGGGGGCGGGGGTGGAAAAGAGGAAGGGCAGCGCCGGAGAGGGCAGGCTAAGCACGGACGTCCAGGTCAACAGATTCGTCGAGCGCCACACCGAGTAATCCGGGCCCGGGTCGCCATTGACCCAGAAGCTGAACGTTCCATTGGTAAGAGCGAGCCGGGTAAAGGTGGGCTTCGCGGGCGCCAGGACTGTCACTAGAAAGGATTGCGTTGCACTGAGACCCGGGCTGCCGTTATCCGATGCTATCACGCCGAAGGAATTGGTGGAACCGCTTTGGGCAATGGCAGGGCGCCAGGTGAAGACGCCAGTTGAGGCGTTGATGGAGGCGCCAGCAGGTGGCGCGGGGGAGGTCAGCAGGCTGTAGGTCAACGGGAGCGGCGGGGCGTCAGGATAAGTCGCGGAGTTTGTGATCGTCAAAGTTGCGCCGGCAATAACAGTGCGGTTCGAGATCGGCGCCAGCACCGGGGCGAGATTGGTCGCCTGCCAGGTGTAGGGGAACGAGAGGTAGATCGGACCGTCCGCCTCGTGGAGCGTCCAGGCGAGCTGATTGGTCCAGTTGAGCAGCGTCAGGGGCGCACCCAGGAAATCCATCGCAGCGACATTGGTCGGAACGGTGATGGTGACCTGGCCGGCCGGCGTGTGAGACCACAGGGCAACCACCAGGTTGGTGCGGCCATCGAACCGCAGCGCGACGAGGTTGGAAGGCAGCGCGTGAACGAAACCGCTGAACCGACGGCCGCGCGCCACCGACGTGAAGGTTTTCAGCGCCTGTATCGCTGGCTTGTCGGAGTAGTCGTTGGCGAGCAGACCAAAATTATTCTCGGAATTGGCGGGGTCGGTGCCGTCATCGCGCAGATCGTAGTAGATGATCAGCGGGAAGCCTCCGGCGCAGGCCGACAAGAACTCGCGTGCGACGAGCACCGCCTGGCGGCCTTCGGCTGCCGCGGATTGGCCATCGCCGAACCACGTCGAGGAGAAGCCCCATTCAGTGTCCCAGACCGGCGGGGAGTTGGTGAGATATTGCCCGACCATCGCTCGCAGGTAGAGCAGACGATCCGAAAGCAGCTCCGGCGGGTTGCAGTCGTAGGGATGCACGCCAATCGCGTTGGCGCCGTTGCCGCCGTTCTGGGCTAAGTAGCCGGCGAAGAAGTTGAAATCGAAGCCTGAGAGCCCGCCGGTCACTACCGGCGCATTGGAGTCGCCCTGGAAGATCCGGGGAATGGTCTGCGCGGCGAGCGCGGCGTATTGCGTGGGATCGGGCGCCGGCGGCCAGAAACCCGAAATGTTGGGTTCGTTCCAAATCTCGAATCGCGCGCCGCGGCCGGCGAAGTGCCGGGCAGCCGCCTGCGCATAGTTCGCAAAGGCCTGGATCGCGGTGGCATTGGTTGGCGGCAGGTTGTTGGCGCCGGTATAGAGCGTGTTGCCGTAATCCAGAATCAACAAGGCATTCATCCCGCGCGCCTGCAAGGCGTTGAGCAGGCCGTCATAAGCCGTCCAGTTATACACGTTGGCCGAACTCTCCACCGCCGGCCAGGTCAGGTCCATCCGCACCCAGGCCAAACCCGCCGCGTGCGCCGCGTCCAGCGCCCGGTTGTCGCTGGTAAAATGGATATTGACGCCGAGCCGCGGCAAGACGTTGCCGCTGCCAGGCGGAGCAGGCACCAACGGCTGCGAGGCCGGGTCCAGGTTGAACACCGTCGAGCTGACCGCGGTCACGTCGTCGAAGTCAATCGCTCCGACCGCGCCGGCCTGGAGCGGGTCCGCCGCCAGAATCGTGAGCTGGCGGATGGGGTATTGCACCTGGCCGTTGTTGGTGCCGCCCCACCAGCCGTTGGCCGTGTCGAGTGGCACGGTCTGCTGATACCACGTGCTCGGGTCCAGGTTCTCCAGCGGGCGGCGCAGGCTATATTGTAGTGTCTGACCGGTGGCATCCCCGACACGCAGCACGATGGTAATATTAGGCGGCGATTTGATCCAAAAACCGATTGCGGGCGGGCTTAATGGCGTCGGCAACGTGAGGTTGGCGCTGACATAGTGGCCGCCTTTGGATAGATCATAGGCCAAATGCGCTCCCTTACCCGAATGCCCCACGCCAGCGGTCACTGAGCCCGTGGCGCCCGGGAACTCGGGGCCGTTTGAAAACGTCCAGGGGGCCGGGGCATTCACGCGCTCGAAATCGTCAATCAGGCTATCAGCAGCGCAGCGCTGTAGAGCCAACGCCAGGCTACTCAAGACCAGGAGGCCCACGTTTCCGCTGCGCCTTGCTGCACGCAAACAGTTCATGCTGGAGTTCGATACCTTTCAAACCCTGCATTGTCTATGTGTTTTAATTGGTCCCAGCTTGGAGTTTTGCGCCCATCTACCCATCTACCGATTCGCCGTTGATTATGTGCCGTCTTGTGCTCTGGCCAGCAACGATGCTATTCATCCGCCGATGAACCATTTTCTGCGGGACGCGCCCGATGCTCGAATGAGCGTATGCCTCACATGATAACCAATCGTCCTGCGTTCAATACCCTATTGCTGCTGCCCTTCCTCCTGAGCGCCGCTTGCGCTGGCGAACCTGGCGCCAGACTCGAACTTAAACCAAGCGTAATGGCACCGGAGGTGTTTGAGCGGGTAGAGATCGAGGTGAACGGCGTGCCTGCTGCCGCCAATCCCTTCGACCCGGAATCAATCACGCTCGACCTCGAAGCTGTGGCGCCCTCAGGCAAGAGTCTCCACGTCCCGGGTTTCTATCACTCTGAATTCGATAGGAAGATTGAGGGAAAGGGTGAGGTTCTTACCCCGCGCGGCGAAGGGGGCTGGCGCATCCGCTGGCTTCCCATCGAGGCAGGCCGGCACACGCTGGCCGTGACTGCCATCGTCGGCGGCAAGCCGACCGGGCAGGGCCAAACTGTTATTCAGGTCGCCGCCGGGAAGCGTCATGGCTTGGCGCGCGTCGAGCCTGAGGGAAAGCGTTATTTCTGTCTGAGCGACGGCACCCCGCTCTTCTTGAACGGATTATGCGCTTGCTGGTACGGCCGGCGCGGCACTCAGGATTACGACGATTGGCTCGAGGCTTACCAGAAGGCGGGGATCAACTATATCCGGATCTGGATGTGGCCGCAGGCCTTCGGCATCGAGTGGGACCGGGGGGACAAACTCCACTACCGCCAAGACAATGCGTGGAGGCTCGACCGCGTGCTCGCCGAGGCGGAACGGCGCGGCATCTTTGTGATGCTCTGCCTCGACTACCACGGCATCTTTGAGGTGAAGCCCGACTACTGGGGTGGGAACAACTTTTGGACCCGCCACCCCTACAATGCGACGAACGGTGGTCCGTGCCAGATACAGAACGAGTTCTTTACCAGCGACGAGGCGAAGAAGCTGTATGAAAAGCGGCTGCGCTACGTCGTGGCGCGCTGGGGGGCTTTCCCGAATATCCTGGCCTGGGAGTTCTTCAACGAGATTGACAACGAGTACGCTTACCTGAAGCACAGTGATGTGGTCGCCTGGCACCGCGACATGGGTCGCCGATTGCGGGCGATCGATCCTTTCCGCCATCTCATATCATCCAGCTTCACCGGTGGCAGCGAGCGGGCAGACCTGTTCGCCCTCCCGGAGATGGACTTCGCCCAGTACCATTCCTACAACGAAAAACACCCCGCGCGGATGCAGGCCGAGAAGTCCGCCCGCTTCTACGAGAAGTATGGCAAGCCCTTTTTCATCAGCGAGTATGGAACTGATTGGAAGGGATGGAAGCCGGACACCGACCCTCATTTCCGGGCACTCCATCAGGCGATCTGGAGCGGCGCCTTCACCGGGTCCGCCGGCACAGCCATGACCTGGTGGTGGGAACATATCCACACCGGAAACCTATATGCCCACTGGTCGGCGCTGAGCGCTTTTCTCGCGGGGACGGGCATCGGCAAGGCGGGCATGCGCCCTGCGCACTTCGAGAGCGTCGAAGGCCCTGTCCTGCCCTTCGGGGTAGCCACGCATGATGAAGCGCTCATCTGGCTGCTTGATCGCGCGTGTGATTGGCCGGACGGGGCGATGGAGGCCAATCCGGCGTCGGTCACCGGCGCAAAGGTAGCGCTCGCGGGCGTGGATGACGGTCTCTGGTCGGTCGAGTGGTGGGATACGCTGTCCGGGAAACGCATCACGGCGATTGAGGCGACTGCCGCCGATGGCGTCCTCCGACTCCAACCGCCCGCCTTCCAGGCCGACATCGCAGCGCGGCTCAAGAAACGTTAGAAGGTGAGTGGAGAATGACACCCCGAAGGACGGGCCAGCGAGAATAGTTCATGATTCCGAGGCCGCCGCTTTCATTCATTCTTGACGGGTCCGACATGCTCATCGCTGGTCGTTCACTTCCCGTATTCTTCGCCCGGTTCAGCCTACTCAATCAAGAGCTCAAACTCCTTCCCCAGGCGATACGAGCGGCTCTTGCGCGAGGGATTCTTAAGCTCCAGGAATCCCGTCTTCAACCAGGAGCGACACAGGCCCACAACGGTTCTTTGGGCCAGCCCGAGGTGCTTGGCGATTTCCCCCGCCGTCGCTGTCCCGTGTCGCCGGAACAAATCCAGCAATCGCCTTTCCCGTGGATCCAGCTTTCGCAATTGTCCCGCCCGGTCCGGCGCGCCCCGTTGCGCCGCCTTTGCCGCTTGCGCGCGCACGGCGCTGAAGGCATCCGCCATCCCCTCGCAGAAAAAGGCCAGAAATCCCGTCACGTCCGCCTCCGCGCGCCCCAGGTGGTAATTGTCTGATGGGCCAACGGTCAGCGCCTCGTAGTAACCCGTTAGTTGGCGGGCGTAGTATTCATCCAGCGAGTAGATGCCTTTAAGACCGTAGCCGGCCTGGTGCAGAATCAGGTTGGCCAGCAGTCGGGCCATCCGGCCATTGCCGTCATAATACGGGTGGATGGTCGCAAACTGGTAATGCGCCAACGCGGCGACCAGCGGCACTGGCAGCTCACCCTCGTGAAGTTGCCGGTTGATCCACGCCACCAGGTCCGCCATGAGGCCCGGAACGGTTTTGGCCTCGGGCGGCATATAGAGGATTTTCCGGCTGAGGCTGTTGCGGATAACGTTTTGTCCGTCGCGATAGGGCGTCGGTTTCGACTGACCCGTCATCACTAATCCATGCAGGCGGCGTAGCTGCATTTCCGTTAACGGCTTGCCTTCGGCAGCCAGCCTTTCCATCTCCTCAAGCGCGCGATAGTGATGCCGCACCTCCAGTTCATCGCGCTCCTTCCCCGGGAATCGCGCTCCAGCCACCACTTCCCTCACCTGCGCCTGCGTGAGCCGATTGCCCTCAATCTGTGTGGAATAATGCGTGGACACCAGCCGCGCCGTTTCGCGCAGGCTTGCGAGCACGGTCACGTCGATCGGGAGATCCGCCACCGCCTGCCGGTCGGCCTCAATTGACATGAGCGCCTTTGTGATGGCTGGGGTAATGCTATAGACCGGGGCGAACATGCAAACCAGCATAACACGATGTCTGTTATATGTCAGTTAAAATGCTGTTATTCTTGCCGCATGAAAGAGGGGGTCATCCTTGCCTCGGAAAACTGACTCCATGCTAACCTGGAACAGGTGACGCGCTTGCTGGAGACCCGGCCGCCGTTCTTGAAACCAAGCCGCCCGTCGAGCGGGTCGCAGGACGCTCCGCGTTTTCTGTCGCGGGCCATGCAGACTCTGGCTGCCGGAGCTATAGGGGGTGAGCATGAGCATCAAGTTAATTTTCGACCGGAGAGTGGCCCACGGTCCTGCACTCAAGAGTTGCTGGTCGCTAGCAAAGACGCGCGAGGATCCGTTGTGTAACATCCGCGAGGCGGCTGAACATAATCTGGAGGCTGCCGGAAAGCTCCGTTAGGAGCGCCATGTTTATAGCACGCGGCCCCCCGAACACCCTCCAAGCTCCGTCAGGAGCGGCATGTTTGCGCATCAATGCAACGCCTCTGGCCATGTTCCGGTGTTCGTTTCCATGCCGCTTATGTTAAGCTTAA
>PLZQ01000559.1 GCA_003152225.1 Limisphaerales bacterium
ACCATGACCTGCCGCGCGTGGCCCAGTTGTTGCCAATCCCGCGCCGTTACGAAGCGCAGGGGATGCGGCGGTACGGGTTCCACGTCTTGTCCTACGCGTTCCTCATGGGAGAACTTGCCCGCCTGGCCGGAGCGGAAGCGGCAAAAGGCCGGGTCATCCTCGCCCACCTNNGAAAAGATGAGCGCGAAGCAATTCAACGAAATGATCAACTTCCAATCCGAGCTGCTCGGTGTGTCGGAGACCAGTTCCGACATGCGCGACTTGCTGAAGTGTGGAACGCGAGACGTGCGGGCGGCCGAGGCAGTCGCCTTGTTTTGCTACCAGATAAAGAAGTGGGTCGGCGCTTTCGCCGCAGCGCTCGGCGGACTGGACACATTGGTGTTCGCCGGCGGCATCGGGGAAAACGCGCCGATAGTTCGCACCCGAATCTGCGAGGGGCTGGGGTTTCTTGGAATCGCACTCGAAGAGAAACGAAACGCGGCCAATGAGGGTGTGATTTCCGCGGAGGCCAGTCGGGTCTCCGTGCGCGTCATTCGGACGGACGAGGAATGGATGATCGCGAGCACGGTCTGCCGCGTCTTGGGTCTTACAATTGAAAAGGAACATGAGCCTGAAAAAGGAGTCTGAAAGGGAGCCTTATGATGAATCATACAGACGGATGGATGGGTGGATGGATGGGCGGGCGGAGGGATGTGGCTTTGGGCGGTGATCGGCGTAGTGGTGGTGGCCCTGCTGGTCGTCGTCGTTGCCAAGCTGTCCAGTAAGTAACCGTGCGTTCACGATCCGCCTGTGAAGTGAACAGTTAACCCTGAAATCAAACCTATGCTGGTCAAAGTATCCACCGACAAAACAGTGAGCGAGACTGCGGCTGCCTTGCCGGCTGGCCGAGTTGGTGGTTACCAACACGGGAGGCAAGATTACACTAAAGCTCCGCGTCCCGAGCCCGTCGGCCCAGTACACGCTGGTGCAAGGCGCCGCCCCGGTCCGGACTGGCGTCCGCTGCGTACAGCACTTCCCCTTCCTGGGGTTTCTGCCACCGCCGACCGACGGCTGGAGCGACATCACCAAGCTTCACATTGCCCGGTATGGCGTACCGAAGGCCGGCACGGCCATCTGGATCCGCACCTGCCAACACATTGACGGCTGGATAGATGTCCCCAAAGTGGCTCGCGCCCGTGTCCCCGCCGCCGCCCTGTAGCCGCTAACCCGACCATGGCCGAGGCGTATCCGGGAACCACCGTCCTACGGATTGCGAAAATTCGAAGCCCAAAGCTCGAAACTCGAAACAAACCTAAATTCCCAACGGCCCAATGCTCAAAACCCGCCCTTGGGCGGTGGTTTTAGTCATTCTCTGCTTGGGGCTTGGGATTTGTTTCGGGCTTCGGATCTCGGATTTCCGATTCTGGTCCCCAGCGCCTGGTGGCAGTGTTCAAATCCGCCCGCACCACCGTCAGGCGCCCTGCGGAAAGCGCGTTTGGTTGCAGGAATTGGCGCTGGACCATGCATCGGCCCTCGCTCTTTGTCGGATTTCCGCGTCTCGGTGACCCTCCTCGCCCCGGCCTGGCTCCCCGAAAAGCCAGGCCACCCGTCCTGCGGCCCTCGCCATTCTGGCGGCCCATTCCCGCTTACTGGCCTATTCCCTCCCCGGAGCCTCCCCGTAGTACCCCTAATCCCCAAACAACGACCAACATGTTGTCGTTAATCCCAAAAATGGGAAACCGTACTGTCGGCTGCGCGAAGCGCCCCTTGTTCCCAGCGGAGTCTGGGAACAAGCTTATCTCTAACCGGGGTTAGAGGTAAGTTTGTTCTCGCTGCACGAGAACAAATGGCGCTCCTGGCGTCGCGCAGCCCCTTCTAAGCCAAAGACGAAAACGCGCAACAACGATAACAAGTTGGTCGTTGTTTGGGGATTAGGGGTACTATGGGGAGGCTACGGGGGGACTACAGAGGTATCGGCTTTCGGCAGGGAGGGGCGGCCGAAGGCAGCCTTGGCACCATGATTATCGCAATCCGACACGGCTACACGCCAACGCAGCACTCAGGCGAATATCAAGTCTGACAGGCCTCCGGCTTGCGTGCGCGGCGGGCGCATTTGCATAATGCACGATGCATAGGCAGCACTCGTGCAGATTGCAATGATTCTATCGCTTTCAGCGCACACCCAAGGCGACGCCAAAACGCTTTAACTCGCCTGGATTGAGTAGGTTAGGGCGCCAGGTGTCAGATTGGTTCTCCATTAGCTAGAGGAGGAAGGAGAACTTACGAAGACAAGCACATTGACGTTGTAATACCAAAGTACCAGCGGTTTATCGAACTCATTTCTCCCTTTATGAAACGCAAGAGATTCTCCCAGAGCCAAAACGAAAAGCCGGCCAGTGCATTACGCCCAACTGCGGCTGCGGACGTAAACCGAGTCGGGATTGGTTTTACGCCATCAGCGGAAGAGGTGGCCAGAAGGGCCTACTTCAGTTATCTGAACCAGGGTTCCCAGCCCGGACACGATGTGCAGCACTGGCTGGAGGCCGAGGCGCATTTGCTCGTGGAACGGAACCTCACCCGGGCTCACGGTTTTCATAACCGTACGTAGAAAGACTGGCTTATGTTACGAAGTATTACGCAGCTTTACGGGGCCAAACTCGGTGCGTCGGATGGCGAGATTGGCCATGCGAAGGACTTCTATTTTGAGGATCAGAACTGGGTGGTGCGTTACCTGGTTGCGGACACGGGTTCCTGGTTAGCCGGGCGCAAGGTGCTCATCTCGCCCCATGCCTTCGGCAGTCTCCATCAGGCCGGAAAGCTCCTGCTCGTGAATCTGACCCGCAAACAGATTGAGGACAGCCCTTCGATTGAGTCGCATAAACCGGTGTCGCGACAATACGAAGCGGAGTATTACCGATATTACGGCTGGCCCTACTACTGGCAGGGTGACGGATTGTGGGGCATGAGCGGCTTCCCGACCCTGGAGCTGCCACCCAAACCTCTCCCGGTCGAGCCAGCCACTGCGAGTGACCCGCAACCCGAACGTGCCGATGCGCATCTGCGGAGCACGCAAGCCGTGGGCGGCTACCACCTCCAGGCGAGCGACGGGATCATCGGCCATGTCTGCGACTTTATGATGGACACCCAGAGCTGGGCGATTCGCCAACTGATCATCAAGATCGGTCACCGGTTTTCGGGCCAAGAGGTGTCGATACCGACGAGCCAGGTTAGCCGGATTAGCTACGACAAATCTACCGTCTTCGTGAACTTGACCACTGAAGCCGTCCAGCAGAGTCCCGCGCACCATCTGGCTGCGGTCGGTGCGGCCGAGTGACTTCCTCCAGCCCAGTCTTACTTTATGAAACATAATAAACTACCCCAAAAGCAACCACCAGNNTGGAGGCGGAGGCGCATTTGCTAGCGGAACGCAACCTCACCCGGGTTCACGGTTATCATAACCGGACGTAAATGAGGCAAATGGTCTGTCAGCGAGCTGAATAATAGAATCAGCAAATGAACCATTTTGATTGGGGGCGCATCGCTCTGGCCATGGCGCTAGGATGGAACCTGGCTACGGGCGCCCTGGCACAAACTTCCCCGACCGCTCCCACCGGGCCGGCTCAAACAACGGCCCTGCACGGGACCAGCGCGGACATCGTCGTTTTGCCTGGATCCGTGCCCGACCCCATCGAGCCGGTCAATCGCATCGTGTACGGCTTCAACAAGGGGCTCATGACTGGCGCGGTCAAGCCGACCGCCAAAGTATACCGACTGATCGTCCGCAAGCCGGTTCGGACCGGGATAGAGAATTTTGGCAAGAACATCACGTATCCGGTACGGCTATTCAACAACCTGCTGCAAGGGAAGTGCGCCGGAGCGCGCGATGAAACTTACCGGTTTGGCTGTAATACGACGGTCGGCGTGGCTGGGTTTATCGACGTGGCAAGCAAGTGGAACATCCCGAAATGGGATGCGGATTTCGGTCAGAGTCTGGGCCAATGGGGTTGGAACCCGCAATGCTATTTGATGCTGCCGATCTTTGGGCCGAGCAACGAACGGGATACCGTCGGCCTGGCCGCCGACACCGCGGCAAACCCGCTGACCTATGTCGCTCCGTACCCGGACTCGACACCTACGGCGCTGACTTACGTCAGCCCCTACACCTACATCTCCTACGGGATCTTATACAACAACCTCAGCGACACCGTGGATGATTACGTGCGAGCCGCCCAGTCAGAGTTGGATGCATATTCCGAACTTCAGTATGCCTGGACCTTCGTGCGGGAAAACCGCGTGGTTGATTTCCAAGTGAAAGGGCAACCCGACCCAGCTTCCCTGGAAACACTCGAATCGGTCTTTTTCACCTTCAAAGATCCTGAATTTCCCGGTCGCGGCAAGACCCGGTCGGTCTTGATCCCCGCCACAGGCAGGAAATTGAAGTTTACGTTTTGGCTGCAGCCGAAAAAGGCGCCCGTGGTCTATATCATCCCGGGTTTGGGTTCGCATCGCCTTGCAGTATCCGAGCTGGCCCTGGCCGAGCTGGTTTACCAGAAGGGCTTCTCGGCCGTCTGCGTCAGCAGCACATTCAACTTCGAGTTCATGGAGCACGCTGCGACGGCGGATGTGCCGGCCTACATGCCGGTCGATGTGCGCGATTTGCATGTGGCGCTGACCGAAATTGACCACCGTCTGGAGAAACTCTATCCGGCACGGCTGGGCTCCAAGGCTGTAATGGGCTACTCGATGGGAGCATTCGAGTCCTTGTTCATGGCGGCCACCGCATCGACCAACCAGGCGCCGCTAATCAAATTCGACCGCTACGTCGCCATCAATACCCCGGTCCGGTTGCTCTATGGCATTTCCAAATTGGATGAGTATTACCAGGCCCCGCTGGCTTGGCCCGTCGCGGAACGCGCCACGAATATCGAGAACACGTTCTTAAAGGTCGCTGCCTTGAGCAAGTCCTCGCTCACGCCCCAAACGTCATTACCCTTCAGCGGCATCGAGTCGAAGTTTCTGATCGGAATGACCTTCCGGTTTATCCTGCGGGACGCTATTTACAGCAGCCAGCAGCGAAACAACCAGGGAGTCCTGAAACACCCAATCCGCAAATTACGGCGGGAGCCAGTGTATCAGGAAATCCTGGAGTACTCCTACGCGGATTATCTGCAAAAGTTTTTGATTCCCTATTATTGGTCTCACGGCATTGAGTTGGGCGCGCCGGATACGATGGAGAAAGCCGGTGATTTGCGGACCTATGCCGCCGGCCTCCGGGCAAACCCCAACATCAGGTTAATCGTAAACCGGAACGATTTTCTTCTGCCGGACGAAGACCTGGCCTGGCTTAAGACCACTTTTGCCGCGGACCAGTTAATCGTCTTCGAGCAAGGCGGGCATCTGGGGAACCTATCGCATCCCGCGGTGCAGAAGGCTATTTTGGGAGCGCTGGCGGGCCTGCAGTCATCCCTACCAAAATCTGACTGAGCCACTGAAAGAACTCCGCCCATGAAATCTGCAGCTCATGCAACCATCGCTCCCCGTATTCCTGTCAGCACCGGTGAACCGGCCATAGTTCCACTACACAAGTTTCCACTGGCCGCCATAATGGCCGGCCTACGTGAAACGCAGTTCAGTGCCTGGTGGCTTAGAAAGCAAACACTTTACCCAATCTATATAGGGTGGGGGATATCCCCATCTAGGCAAAGATTATTCAAGCCATAGATTACATGTCTTGGGTTAGAGGCGACAACGCTAACCAAGAAAGAGATAACATAGTAAACATCCGACAATAAAAAGAAACAAATAAATGATACAAAACTACATAACACCAAAAATCACCTGTCTGATCCTGGCGATCACAGGCTTTGCCTGGAACTTACAGGCTATTCCAACACCCATCTCGGGCAGCATTTCGTTTTCCGGCACGACGATGATTGACAGCACGAGTTTTGTTTCGGCGACGAGGTTCGTATCGTTCCAGAATGTTACCGTTGGCGCGCCCTCGGCGTTGAGCGGCGATTACACTGGAACCAGCGGTGCGGCGGTCACAATGACGCCTTTCATCTGGGTTCCGCCGACGGCGAGCACCCCACTCAATCCGCTTTGGACGTTCGTTTCCGGCGGGAATACCTATTCGTTTGATCTGAGCGTTCTGCACCAAGATTACGCTTCACCTACCGGGCTCCTCCTCTCTGGCATAGGTACGGCGCACATCACCGGCCCAGGACTCCAGAACTCCTGACATAGCGT
>PLZQ01000117.1 GCA_003152225.1 Limisphaerales bacterium
GACCGAAAAGCCGGATGAAACCGACGTGAATAAGCGTGCCTGATCAAAAAGAAGGTCCGGAAGATGGTCTATGGTACCAGGGTATGTCCAGGGTGGTACCAGGGTGCCCCCAGACCAGCCCGAGGGCGGCGGGAGAGGGAGGTTGTATTTGGGATGCTTATGGTGGATACCGAACATCCAACATCCAACTACCAACATCAAACATCCAACATCAAACATCCAACTACCAACCTCGAATGGCCCGCAGCAAGCGGAAGCGGGGCAAGTGGGCAAGAGTTATCTGGCACACTGGCTTTCCGGTCGAATCCTGGGTGGTCTGGGGATCAGCGGTGGGGTGAGCCGGGATCGGAGCGAGGAAGCGGTCCGCCCTCAAAGCTTCATATACATGTGCGGCTTCCGGCCCCCACCCCTTGCTATGAGTGTGATTTCACCTAGCTGGCGCAGGCTCCCGAGGAGCTGGTTGAGATCCCGCCTCGTAACGGAGAACGGACGGGTCTGGTTGATCAGGTCGGCGAGTGTGGCCGCGGTAAAGAAGCCCTGGTTGCGCCGCAGGACGTAGCGAACGAGTTTCAGCACACTCACCTTCCGGCCCCGTTTCATATTGTCTTTGAGGGCATTTGGAACCACCGCGATTGGGCGCGCCAGGCCTGGTCTGGTTCGGCGTTTAATCACGCGGCTGGAGGCAGGCGTCCTCAACAGGCGGTCAAGGGATCTGATGCGGCTCCGCCACTTCACCCGGCACGCCCGCAACTCCGCGTCGCGCTGCCGCTGCAGCCCCCGCCTGTGCTTGAGTAACACCTGCTTTTCCATAATCAATTTGCGGACAGCAGAGTATCAGACACCGTGCGGGAACGGTTACTGGGAGTTCCCTAGTTTGCACGGGGAAATGCCTTGCAGGGTCCTGTGTGATACGAATCAGCAGTCGGCCCGGCCCAAGCGAGAGCGCCAACCCGGCGACGACCCGCTATGGCTCAGCCCCAGGACACTCGCGAAGCATTCACGGGCGGAGGCAGCAACCGGGTTGTGCGTTCGACAGCACTCACGCCGGCGTCACTTTTTGAGCGGGCCGGGGAAGGCAACGAGGTCGGAGCGGGTCTTGCCGTTTTCCGTGATGCGGGGGAGGGTATAGACCATGCCGTCCTTGCCGATGGCGATGGCGTTCACGTACAAGGGGCGCTGGCCGTTCTCGTAGAAGACGGCGCCGTTATCGGTGCACTTCCCAGTCTCGATGTTGTAGGTGACCAGGTGCAGGTCTTCGAGGCCCTTGGCCTCGCCCATAGCGGTCTTGGACTTGCCGGCCAGCCGCTTGCCATCGATGTAGATGGGGCCGCCGGTCAGGTAGTGGATGGTCTTGCCGTCCGGGCCGAGCGCGAAGCCGAGGTAGCCGTAGCTGAACTGGTCGAACATGCCGCAGCGCTTGGAAGGCTCCGAGGTGATGCGGTCGAGCACTTCAATGCGCGGTACGCGGGGGTCGAAGCGGAACAGGTAGCCGGAGTTGCCGTGGACGCCGTAGATCATCCCGTCCGCCGGCCGCCAGAAGGTTTGGCGCCAATTGTAGCCCATGTGGCCCGGGTTGGTGGGGTCGTACAGGCCGAAGTAATCCTTCTTCATATCTTCGCCTGCGACGGGCGCGACGGTATCGGTGGCGGCGTCATAGCGGAAGATGGTGCCTTCCGAGCTGGTGAAATAAGCCGAGCCGGTGCGCTGGTCCACGGCGATGGAGCGGCAAACCGTGCGGTAGTTGGGGCCGACGCCGTCTTCGCCGAGGGCGCACATCTTGCCGAAACTCTTTTGGTTCCTGGTCGCCAGGTCGTAGCGGTAGAAGATGCCGCTGGGCCAGGTGAGGGCAAACAGATGGCCGCGCTGGGTGTCCATGTTGAAGACCAGCACGCCTTCGCGGCCGGGGCAGATGCCGAAGTCCTCGAACTGGCCGGTCTTGAGGTCGTAGGCGAGCAGGTGGCCGCCCGGGTAAGGCTGATAGCTCGCGGGCGGGATGCCCATGCATTCCTTACCCTCGACGATGCTATAAACGCCGACGTGGGTGGCGAAGTAGAGCTTGCCGTTGGCCTCGATGAAGTTGACGTGGCTCTTGCCCTGGGGGATGGCCTTGCTGCCTTTCTCACCGCACGCTTCGGTGAGGTCGCCGAGTTCTTTCACCTGCCTGGCCTTGGGGTCGAAGCAGAACATCCTGGCGCCCTGATCAATATTATCCGAACTGAGCACGTAGTAGATCTTGCCGTCGTGTCCGGTGCCCATGGCGTTGTAGCTGTCATGGCCGAGGGCGAAGCCGGAGTTGTAGGTCTTGGCGATGATCTTCTTGCCGTGGTAGGCCTTGCCGTCGGACACGACGAGCCGCTGGGCGGCTTCTTCGCCAGCGTAGGACGGGACGGCGGCCGCTAATACGAGGGATGCGAGGAACGGAAAAGCAAAAGAGCGCGAGGGTTTCATGGTCGGGCAACAGGTTCAGCCTAACATTTGGGTGCGGCGGGTGAGGCTGGAGGAACCGGGTCGTGGGACTTGCGGCCATAGACTTTCTCGTAGGCGCGGCAAAACGGACAGAGCGCCTCGAAGTTCTTGACCAACCAGAAGGCGAGACCCGCTTGCTGGCGCCGCGCGCGCTGGCACACGACGCAATTCGCGCTGCGCTTGGCCAGCGCTCGCGTTCGGTCAGTTATGGGTTTATTGCCCAAGCTCCCGGAGTCTTAAGCGCCGGCTCGCGTGGGTCAAGCATGGATCATCTGGCCTGCCAGCCGGAGGTTGGCCTGGCTCTCGATCGTGCCTGGGAATTGCCTCCGATTGATGTTGTTATTCATATTTGACGGGTGAGCCATTATTGCATTTAATGGGTATATGCAAATTGAAAGCTTAAAGGTGTTCTGTGACTTGGCCGAGACCAAGAGCTTCACCAAGGCCGCGCAGATCAACAGTGTGACGCAGTCCGCCGTCAGCCAGACCATCAGCGCGTTGGAACGGCGCTTCAAGTCGCTGCTGATCGAGCGCAGCAAGAAGAACTTCCGCCTCACCCCGGAAGGCGAGGTGTTCTACGACTACAGCAAGCGGATCCTGCAAACGTGCGACGCGCTGTTCAGCAAGCTGCAGGAGATCGAGGACGTCATCTCCGGCAACATTCGCGTGGCGACGGTCTATAGCATCGGTCTGCATGTCCTGCCGCCCTATGTGACGACTTTCCTCAAGCGCTACCCGACGGTCAATGTGCACGTCGAGTATAAGCGCGACAACCAGGTGTATGAGAATGTGCTGGGCAACGTGGTGGATTTGGGCCTGGTGGCCTATCCGACCCGCGACCCGCGGCTGGAAGTGGTCTCCTTGCGCACGGACAAGCTGGTCCTCATCTGCCACCCACAGCATCTCTTTGCCGATAAGAAATCGGTCAAGGTCAAGGCGCTGAGCGGGCAGAAGTTCATCAACTTTGAGAAGGACATCCCCACGTGCAAGGCACTGGAGAAGATCTTCAAGGAACACCGGGTGACGGTGGACCAGGTGATGCAGTTCGACAACATCGAGACGGTCAAGCGGGCGGTGGAGATCGACTCCGGAGTGGCGATCGTGCCGCAAGAGACCGTCACCCAGGAAGTCGCCAAGCAGACACTGGCGGCGGTGGAACTCGAGAATGGCGCCTACTCCCGGCCGCTCGCGGTGATTTACAAGAAGAACAAAGTGCTGTCGCCGGCGATCAAGCAGTTCATCGCGATGCTCAAGGGGCCGGCCTGAGATGGGGAAACGCCCCGGCCGTTGGGCTCAATCCGTGCCATCGGCGTCGTTGCCGCTGCTCGGGAGCCAGCCATCATAGCCTGACCGATCGGCAGTCCAGTTCCGGCTGTTGCCCGTCCAGGACCGGCTCGCGGCTTTCGGCGCCAGTTCATACCTGAGATAGACCGTCGCGGGCGAGTCGTCCACAATGGTATTGGCGAGGAGGTATTCGAGGCGGCGCAACAGGACGCGCGCCGTGGCGGGCGGGCTCTGCCATAGGCTCTGGCACCGCAAGTGCATCTTCATCACCGCGGCCAGGTTCAGCGGCGGGTGCAGGAAGGCGGCGATCTCGGCCCGCCCGCGCATGCGCTGCATGGCCTGCGTCACCTGGTCGAGGAACATCGTGTTGGCCCGGCGTTCCCAGAGATGCTCTAATTCACCGAATACGTCGCCGTATATCACGTTGGTGGAGTCATAGGATTCCTTCTGGCGCTGGTAGAGCAGCGGCAGTGAATTGCAATGCAGCGCCCAAACCCGGGCATGCACCACCTCATGACGGGTCTGAGACAGAGCCACTTAGTTGTCGTTTCTTATTGACCAACGCGCCGTTCTGTGCCGAGATGATAGACTCTGAAATGGGTGTAGTCAGAAGATGGCCAAAGATTTGATCAGAAACGGGAACGGGTCGCGCTCGGCGCAGGCGTCGAAGTACGACGCGCAGAACACAGTACTGTCCAAGACCTACGGCGCGCTGGCTGACTTGCGGCGGGAGCTGGCCGACTCGAAGGCCGTCGTCGCCGAGCGGGAGGAGTTGCTACGGAGCTTTGCCACCTGCGCGGATTCCCAGCGGGCGTGGCTGTTGCTCGAAGACTATTTCGAGAAGCTCTCGCTTTCACGCAAGGATTTCCCCAGCACGGACTGGTGGCCGCGGCTGCTGGCGGCGCAAGGCAAGGGGCGATTGGAAGAGGTCGCTTTCCTGTTTCTGCGCGCCCGGCGTTCGCTGCCGACGGAGCTGAGCGCTTACGCCAACCTCGACCGCTTTGCCCAGGTGGAGCAGGCGGCCAGGGAGCAGCAGCTTGTGCGGCAACTGGAGGCCTGGCTCTTTCCGCCCAAACCGGCGCACTTCGATTCGCCGCGCGCGTTCTTGCGCACGATTTGCCGGCCACAGCCGGACGAGGAGCAGCCGGCGCGCTACCGGCTGGCGGTCGAGTTGCACCTGCTGCGCCCGCGCGCGGGCGAGAAGGTGCGGAAGCTGGGGGAGATCATCGAGTTGACGACGCGGGCGGCGCATGAGCAGGAACTGTTTCCGCCGGGCGATTGGGAATTCATCCAGTGGCTGGCGGAAACCCATGCCGACCGCCGCGACGGAGCGGAAACGATGGTGCTGTCGGACCTGGAGCTGCTGCACTGGCTGGCGCGCTGGGGGCACACGACGCGGCTGGAATTGGCCGCGGGCGACGGGCCGGCGCAGGCGCTGGCGTTCCACGGCGAGGTCGCGGAACTAACGCCGCACCTGCAAAACGGCGACCAGGAGCTGGCGTTCACCCACCAGTTGACGGTGCCGGGCGGCAAGGCTTACCCGCTGAGCGAGGTGCGGTTCTTCAACCGCCATCCGCCGCTGGCGCTGGTGGGGCACACGTTTTATCTCCTGCGCAACGCCCCGCCGCCGGAGGTGATCGAGCACTGGGCCAGCGAGCCGGCGGTGCCGATGCGCAAGCTGAGCCATCGCCTGCTGATGCACCTGCGCCAGACGCAGTCCAGCCATGGCGTGGACTGGGAGCAACTTTGCGTGGCGCACGCCGCGAAGCCGCAGTTCATCTTCGAGCTGCTCGACGAGACGGTGCGGCTGCGGCTGCTGGCCAAGAGCCAGCGCGACCAAAGCACCTGGCTCTGGAGCGGCCACGAGTGGCAGTTGCACGAGGCGAAGAAGCCCCGCCCGGCCGGCAACAAACCCGAGATCCTCGACGACCCGCGCCTGGAGCCCGCGACGCTGTGGCTGCGGCAGCTTGATTGGTTCACGCCCGAGCCCGGGCTGTGGGTCGGCGACGCGACCGAAGGCTTCCTGAGCCAGCTCGCGCGCGCGTGGGCCGACCGCCCGCAAGAGGCGGATTATCTCGGCAACCCCGGCTTCTCCCGGCTCTTCCTGGCGCCGCGCCAACTGCGTCCGCGGATCGTGGTCAAGGGCAGCGGCATCGATTGGCTGGCCGTGTCCGCCGAGTGGGAGCACGAAGGGATGAAGCTGACGGCCGCCGATTTGCAGCGCTTGCAGACCGCGACCGGACGGTTCGTCAAGCTGCCCGACTCGGGCTGGGTGGAGCTGGACGCGAATGCGGTGCAGTCGGCGCACGAGGCAATGGCCGAACTGGGCGTCGATGGCCTGGCGCCGGTGGCGCAGCGGATCGGACTGGAGCAGGCCGCCCATCTGGACGAGGAAGGACTGAAGCGGTTCGGCGACACCGCCCAGGCGAAGGCGTTGCGCGAGCGGCTCAAGAACTTCGAGGGCCTGCCCGCCATCCAACTGCCCGCGTCGGTGCAGGCGGACATGCGGCCATACCAGAAGGACGGGTTCGACTTCCTCTGTCACCTGACCAATATCCGGCTCGGCGGCATTCTCGCGGACGACATGGGTCTAGGCAAGACCCTGCAGACACTGGCCTGGCTGGCGTGGCTCAAGGAGCGGCACGGGAAGGACCCGAAACCGTCGCTCGTGATTTGCCCGGCCTCGGTACTGCACAACTGGGAGCGCGAGGCCAACCGCTTCACGCCGCACCTCAAGGTGCTCGTGCTGGAGAGCGGCGCCGCGCGGCACAACTTGCGCAAGCAGATTCCGCAGCATGACCTGATCGTTACGAATTACGCCCTTCTCCGGCGCGACCTCGAGGAGCTGCAGAAGTTCGCCTTCCGCGCCGCGATTCTGGACGAGGCGCAGTTCATCAAGAACCCCGGGGCGCAAGTCACCCATTCCGTGAAGCAGTTGAAATCCGAGCACCGGCTGGCGCTGACCGGCACGCCGCTGGAGAACCGCCTGCTCGATTTGTGGAGCA
>PLZQ01000438.1 GCA_003152225.1 Limisphaerales bacterium
ATGTTTCCGTTTCGGTTTTGGACCGTCAGGGGCAGGTCCTGGCTCCGGTCGCCCTACGGGCTCCCTCCGCCAGGACCTGCCCCTCTGCGTTGTAGCGTATTAGAAACCCGCTTTGAGGTCACGGACTCAGAAACGGCGGGTAGGACTGCGAACAAGGCGCATTCACTGGACGGCGGGATTCCGCTTCTGTCCAATATAGGGCGTCAGTGCCCCGCCGCCAGTGATGCGCAGCGTTAGTTGTGACGTGAAGTTGCCAGGACAAAAAGCTTTTACAACCGAACAGAGGAAGGGTAAAAGTAGGCCTGATGAACAACGATTACCGAGAGACAAACGAAAGATAATGTGATTGAAAGCTGTATCTTCGAGAATAGCCCTTTGTGTAATAATGTTTATGCTCGCTGGAACTGGGCGAGCTCAGTTATTCAATGGGGACTTCACGACCGGTGACCTCACAGGTTGGTCCATTTCCAACACTGTGGGGCCCATGACGGAATATGGACTTGAGACCGGGGGAACGCGCGTGGCCCAGATGGTATTATTTGATACGGCCGGTACTGGCATGCTAGTAAACAGCGCACAGTTTCAAGTGGGTCAGACCGGTGGTGAGATTGGTGCATCCAGTCCCCCGGAGGGAATCGTCTTGTACCAATACGTATCACTGAGTCCGGGCTGGCTTACAATGGCGCTTGATATTGCGGCCTACAGCGGGAGCAGAAACGGAGATGCCGGGACGTTTCAACTTCTCCTTGACGGAAATGTAATGGCCACTGAGGCAATGGGTTTTATTGATTTTCACGCGACGACCCGATCTTCTCTGTATCACGTAGGGGCGATCACGGGGGGAACACATCAAATCGCAGTAGACATAAGGCGGGCGGGAGGTTTTGCGCCTGACACACCGTATGAGTTCTTAGCTAATTTTCAGATTGCGGTTGTTCCCGAGCCTCCCATTGCCTTGCTTGCGGTCGTAGGCGGCTGTGTTCTTCTGCTTTTTCGTCGCCTTCGGACGCCCTTGTCGCGCTCCTTCAGTTATGGGCAGCAGCAATCCTAAAACCCAGTTCCTAACGAGGCACATCGACTGGACGCGGCGATGAGCTTCAGTTTACATGTCGAGCATCAGCGGCGCCGCGCCAGTGATGTGCAGCGTTATGTGCCGTGCAGCGGAAGAAATACGCTTCGTCGATGTTTGTAATAGGTATCAGTAGTGAGGTATCTCCAACTTGCCGGCGACGAAGTAGAGCATGGCAATCTGGTATTCCGAGGAGCGATAGCCTCGCGCCTTTCGTTTGGTCGCCGAGAACAGACTGTTGAGTCCTTCCAAGAACGCCGTTGTCAGCCCTTGCTTCCAATGGGCCAGAATCCCCTCCAAGTGCCGCTCCACCATTTGGGCCGCTTTGCGCATCGGCTCCAGCAGTCCCGACGCCAGATCGCGCGCCTCCGTCTGCACCCACTGACACCACTCTTGGAAGCGGCGCCGGGCCTGGGCTGCGGTCGGGGCGGTGTAGGCCCGCTGCAACTCCAAACGCATCGCATACGCCAACCCGGTAACCAGCGGCTTACCCTCCAACTGTTCCCAGCGACGGGCCTCACGGTCCGTCCACCCCTCTGGGTTCTTGCGCCACAGCCAACACGTTTTTGCCAGTTGTTCCCGCGCTTGGGCATCCTGCCGCGCCTCGTTCCGCCGCACCGCTTCCACCGCCTCGACCACCTGGCTGACGACGTGAAACTTGTCGAACACGATGGTGGCATTGCCCAAGTTCTCCTTCACCCCTTTGATATAGGCGGGGCTCATATCGATGGCCACCTGCGTAATCGCCTTGGGATGGCCGTTGTGCCGCCCCAACTCGGCGGCAAAGCGTTCCCAAACGGTCGCGTCCTTGCCTTCCACCGCCAGCAACACCCGCTTGGCCTCCAAATCCACGAATACCGTCAGATAGTTGTGCCCCTTGCGTCGGTTCATTTCGTCAGCCCCCACCCAGACAACGTCCTCCCAACTCAATTCGGCCCAGGCTGCGTCCACGTGCGCGAAGAGCATCCGCCACAGCTTGTGATCGGTTTCGCCCAGAATCTCGCCGGCCTTTTTCACCGGCATCTCCCGCATCAAGATCAACGCGAACGCCTCAAACTCCTGGCTCAGTCCCCGACTCCGCCCCTCCCAGGGCGCCCGCACCGTGAACACCTGCCGGCACTTCCGGCACTGCCCGCGCGGCAGGGCGCACGCAATCTCCGACTCCAACTGGCAGACATTGAGGTGCCGCCAACTCCGTTCCGGCGCGCGGTCGTAACCGGCCACCGACGCCGCCTCACAATGCGGGCACGTTTGGCTGGCCCACAATTGCGGCGTCTCTTCGACACGAATCACAACCTTGCGCTGCGGCTCCACGTAGTCCACCGCCTTCACTCGCCAGGCATCGCCCAGCACCAAAAGCTGCTGAAACAGTTTCTCGGGGATCATTGCAGTCCCTATTCAACCCGCTTTCCAAGCTATTACCCATTACAAACATCGCGGAACCAGAAATACTTTATGAGCAAGTTCACTACAGCAGTTAAGAGAGGCATTCGCGCTGCGAAAGATGCTATGGGTCCCCAGAAATACCGTGCTGGGGGAAAAAGCATTGTTTGCCCGCATTGTGGATGCGATCGCTTCGACACGGTTGGTATCTCCAATTTGCCTCTTGGATGGATGATCGAGTGCTCGCGCTGCACGATGCGTCTTTTCTTCACGATCAAGCCAGACCTCGATTGAAGAGACGAGCGCATAACCACACCATCCAGCGGATGGGAGCCAGCCGTTTAGCTCAGTTGCAAGTCGGGAGCCCTTGGCGGCTGGCTCTCACCGCTGATGGTGGTCGTTGGGCCGCAACTTGAGTCGCTGTATGGTGTTGAAGCACGTTGTGGACATAAGGCTCAGATCTCAGTTGGCAACGCCGAGGTCCCAGTTGGCAGCTCTGATGCTCGCCGCGTTTGCTGCTGCGTGGTTTTGGGCTCTTCCACCTTTTATCACGCCTCTCTTGTACATCCATTCCTCGAACTGGACCGACGCCGATCTCGTCAGGCACCTATGGCATTTTCGTCTCATTCAGCCCGAGTGGGTTGGTAGCCCTCCTCAGTACGATTACTTGCGCTGGGGGCAATCGGAGACATTAGCTCGATTAGCTGCGGTGCTCCTCGGCTGGCTTGGGGGCGCCTCGTGGATTCTTCGGCGCTCCTGGCAGGGCTGCGAGGCCACCCCGCCCAACCCGGCTGGCACAGTGAACGCGCCGATTACGCGTCAGTTTCATATCCTGAGCCGGTGGCGGCGCGCCACTGACCAGCATCGTTGGCCGTGAACCTACAACGCCTATGCGAAATTCCTTTCTCCTGAGCACCACGGTTTTCATCGTCCTGGCGACGGCTGGGTATTGTCAGAATGGGTCCGCACGGGCTGTCGTGACGAATCGTGTACCGGTGAGGGCTGTTAGCCTGTTCTTTGGTCCACCAGCGAATGATGAGGCCGGACGCAAGGTGCGCGAAATGACTGGGGTAAACCCCTATAAACCGGGACAGGCGCAGACCATTGAGGAGGTGCGCAAGAGGGCCATTGAGGCAATTAAGCGAGAAGGACGCCCAATCGACGAGGATTACGAGTGTGCAGCGAATATTGAAATGACCACGGGCAAGTGCACACTGTTGCTCAACAAAACGGGAGCCCCACACTATTCGGTGAACTTCGACTCTTCCGGCCAGATTACTTATGTGGGTGGGGCTAGCGGACCTCACGGTGAAGCAGGGTGGGGGCGGGAGTACACTCGCGGCCAACCAAGCGGTGCAGCGAACCGGAGCCAGCCGGTTCGTGCACAGACAAACCAAACACCAGCGGCGGCTGGCTCCGGTCGCTGACCTTTACGTTGGCTAACACGTTCAGTCGCATGAGTTCATCCAGCCGCGTTCAAAAACTCAGGTCATTCTTGAGCTTCTGCGGTCTCGCAGCGGCTATGGCGATTTGCGGGGCGGGGTGCTCTAGCCCTATTGTAAGCGTGATATT
>PLZQ01000304.1 GCA_003152225.1 Limisphaerales bacterium
CTAGAGCGAGTTTAGGCCAAAAACGTCGTTCTTGTTGTTCCGAAGAACTAGGTATTTCCACGACTCGATATGGCCATCTGCGAAAGTAAAACCCGCCCTCAGATTGTGGCGGCAGGCGGGTTGTTTCTGCGGCTGGAACAACAGCCAGCCTTGCTGAGGGTCCGGAGCAAAAGTGACGATCTCGGTGAGGTAGTCGCCCGCAGGGACGTTGCTGGAGTTTATCGGAATGCCGGTGTCCCCCATGAGCCAGAGCAGAGTCGGACGCGTCAGTGAGGTCAGCTTTCGGCTTCCCACTGGATTAGCGCCGCCCGCATTTAAGAAAGCATAACGGATGATCGTCCCTTCCACCGGCCCATAGCCCTCCCACCGGGCTCCAAAAATCGTCTGAATCTCATTGTCTTTGACGGCCGGACAGCGCCAGACATTATTCGAAACGGAATTAGCCGTGACGTACTTGGCTTTTGACAGCGCCTGAAACCACCAGTCTCCGCCAGGTTCCACCCCGGTGCCCAGCCAGGCTTTGGTGTAAAGGTCCGGAAGATGTTCGCCGTTGTCCCCGGCATATAGAATAAAGGCCAGCCCAATCTGGCGGCTGTTGCTGACGCAGCGCATCGCGACAGCCTTTTCTTTGCCTTTGGACAAAGCCGGCAGCAATAAGGCAGCAAGAATGGCGATGATGGCAATGACCACCAACAAGCTCGTAATTCTGCCGTTCGGTGCCTCGACCGTCACCATGGCCCTCAACTCTCACCGCCACGCTGGGGTTGGTTCTCATGTAAGATGCCACCTCTGCAATGCTGGCTCTGGCTTCGGCACTCACAGTCGAGTTGGCGGGTTGGAGGTAAGTCGCCTGATTCGCCAGAGACTGGCGGTTCTCCGACCAGGTTCGGCACGAGCCGGCGCGTGGGGCACTGCATCCGACAAGAGCCGATAAGGCTAGGATGAGCACACACTCACGCATAACGCCCTGCCACAGGCGCGCGGGACCCAAAGCGCGGGAACTCGCCGAGCGCGCTATCCCGCGTCGCCTGCAGGCAGATGTTAGCTACTTTCGTGGTCTTCTGGTCTGGATAAAACATACCTCTGCGGAGATCCCGTACTCGTCGTAATATTTCCGCTCGAGTTCTGCGGCTGATAACAGCGACCAACCGTCTTCCGTCCTCAGTACTTCCAAGGGCGAGAAATACTGTAGGCTGACCGTCATCATCGTCTTTTCCGGAGGCACGTCAAAACGGATCCGACTGCCTTCCAAGTGCCACTGCCCTCGCAGGGACTCGCCGCGTGCAAGACCACCAAACTCTGCGAAGTAAGTTCCATCTTCCGCGAGCGTCAGGTAAATGGAGGAACACCCCAAGCTACGGTAATAGCGCCCCGCCACGCTGGCTGGATTTGCCGGGGCAGTGATTATGCCCCTCACGGGCACTGGCGACGAATAAGTTTGCGGTGGGGATTGCGTGCGGCAGCCAATCGCCGTGAGTGAGATCATCAGGGTGATGATTAGCAGCATGCGCATAGACGGGTAGCTAACGCTCTGCGTCAGGCGCGCCGGGTGACTGAGCCAAGCCAAACAGCAAGGCGCAACCCGGCGTCGCCTGCACGCAGTGGTTGGGCGATCCCATAATGGTTCAGGTTGTCCAGCCCACTGCCTTCTTAACTCTCCATGTGGCCCCGGATCGTTTCATGTAATAGGTCCAGCCACCGCCATTGAGGGGGCCACGAATCACGCCAGTCTGCACGCGCACTATACCCCACGCTTGCCTCTCGACGCTCATGATCGGGTCACTCGTTTGTTTTGCAACTTCCGCTCTGATGGAGTCCATGTCTGGCTGGCTCAGTTCGCCCGAGAGATGCGCACAGCCGCACAGCCCAAGAACCGAGATGCAGACAACCACCCAGAATGCTCTTGTTATCACACGCATGCTTATCCCGCCCAACGACCGTGGTCAGGCGCGGCGGGTCGAGGGTGACCGCCATGGAACTGAGACGGAATCCCGCCGTCGCCTGCACTACGCTTGTTCGGCGCTCCCTTAATGGTCAAAGGGGCAATCACGACGCTGAATCATTTCAAAATGGTGACGCTTGCACAAGACGCTGTTCACAATAGCACCTCTAGGGCAACCGTCCCGTTTGCACGGGCGCGACGAGTCCTCTGTGCCAAGTCGGTCGTAGAACTCCCGATCCAGCCGTCGCTGCCTGTTCTCCATAGGTGGTGGATCAGCCGCACGAACCATCTGGTCCGCGGACAGTCCGTCTGGATACTCGCCGCGGTCAAAACTCGCTAATGCCGTGCCTACGGCCAATTTCGGCAACGACAGTGCGCGGACTAAATCTCTGTGTCTTTCCGTTTCGAAGACGTACCCCCCTCTGCCTCGCTGTTTGCGAAGGATGCTCTCTACCTCTTGCTGGCTTCCTGCCCCGAATGCCGCACACAACCGCTCGGCATTACCGCCCGCTGGCCCGGATGGCTCCTTGGTCGAGCCAAAGTCTAAGTAGCTTGGGCATGAATTGTACCAGTTGGCGAGCTCGCCATTGTGGTAGAGGAAATACCCAAGGACATCGTCGTCGTGAATAATCACGGCCAAGGCTGAACAGCGCAACTCACCCGACAGCCGGGAGGTCAGTGCTTGTATCGCCTCGCTGTCTTGGTCGTCGCAAACAGAATCGAAGGCGACCGTGAAATGGCCGCTATTGGGCGCGACAACGGCTCTGCGACCGCGCATCGCCTGCGCAACCATTACCTGGCTCGGCCCGTTCAGCGTGATATTCCCGTAGAATGCGCCCACACAAGTCGTGTGTGTCGCTACGCCGAACGATCTCCCTCAGCCACAGCCGCCGGGGAGCCAAGCCCCGACGAAGCCAACGAGCAGCGAATTTCCGACAGCCGCCGAAAACAAAAGGGACGGCGGCTGTTGGCTGGAGGGAGCGGGTTAGGCCACGTCGCCGCCATTAAAAAGCATCTCCACCAATCCGTTGACCATCTACAACAATCTTCGCTTTGACTGTGAGCAGTGCGTAGCAAAACACCTCAACCAGAAATGAAGAATGCTCCGCTTCCACACTGTAGCGAAGAACCGGCTTGGACCGTGATAATGCGAAAAGTCTGCCGGTCGCTGCTTGGCAGACACCGTCAACGTAGAGCTTCATGCCTCGATTCCATGAATTGCGGACGCGGATAGCGTGTCCGGCGTATGTAGCTGTCCACTCTTTGGGGAATATCTCAAACTTTTTCATGTGCGTAGTGGCCTAACAAGTGATTATACAGGTCTGTATATCCACCCGTTTTGGGGTGTTATCCGAACAGCTCCCCGTCGCGGATGAAAACTCTCTCTTCATCAAGGCTACGTTTATCCCCGCGCCCGTACCACTGTAAAGCCCATTCGACCGCTTCTTGCACCTTGCCACCCTCCAGCCACCTTCCTACCATTCCCACCAGCCGCTCAGGAGCGGGCGGCATTAGCCAAAGTCGTTGCTGTGCAGCAGGTTCCCGCAGAGTTATCGACGGCCTTTGAGCGGCGACTGGATCAGGCACAGGTGCCGGCATACCAGCGTCCGGACTACCACAAGTGAGTGAGCTACTACTTCCACTTTTGCCACAAGTAAGGCCATTCCCCAGCCATGCCCACGAGCCTGGGCCCATTCCTCACCAAGCTGGCATCCAAAACGACAATGATCTACGTGCAAACTGTTCCAAGCGTGACATTGAACGAGGCCAAAAGCCCGCTGGATTGCCTGTAGTTTACTGTAGCTCTCACGGACCACCCAGCCCCACTTGTGCTGGCCGGTCCGGAAACCCGCAACCTATTGTACTATAGCATGTTGCAAACATCCAACCTGGAACTCTGAGCTTCGGGAGCCGATTGCAGAACTTGCCGCAAAGAGGCGCAGAAGACGCAAGAGCTGAGGAAATAGGGCTCTTTCTTGTGCCTTCTGCGCTTTTTCGCGGCTATTCCCGACTTCTGCAATTACCTCTCGGACTTTGGACTTTGGACATTGGAATTTGACCCTAGTGAACACGCAGCGAATGCGTGAAAATCACGCATGCCGTCAATGCCACAGAAAGCCACACTCTGGCAAAAGCTGAAATGCTGAAATTCTGAAAGCTGAAACCGCGGAAAGTCAACTCAAGCCACATCAATGCGACATCAAAGCCACCACAAAGCGTGTTGATAGCCAACCGATTGCGACCCCAAAGCCACCTCAATGCTACCTCAATGCGACCCTAAAGCTCCCCCAATGCTACCCCAAAGCCACCTTCATGCGACTTTCAAGCCGAAGGAATGCGAGGAAAAGGGCGACCTCTGGGTTTCCAGCCCGGCGTCAGGCGCTTTTCGGCCGGAAACGCGGGGCTACCTGGGAGTCCTGATCAACCGCAGCACGTCCCGCGCGGTGACGGCCTCGTGGAACACGATCGGCGCGGGTTTGGGCACTTTGGCCTCCGCCGTCCTGGCTGGGGTCTCGTCACGCGGGGTGGAAATGTTGGCCACATGGCCGATGACGTTGCCGCATTCATCGAGGACCGCCGAACCGCTGGAGCCCGGAGCCCAATCGGTGCTGACGTTGAGCCGCATGGGGCCGATCGCGGCTGAGGCGCGGGTTCCCGGCGACCGGGAGCCGGCGGGACGGTAAAAGCGGTTTACGATCCCCGCGCTGAAGTAGTCCCGATTGTCCAGTGGGTCGCTGTAGCAATACGCCGCATCACCCGGATAGACGTTGGTGTTCAGCGCCAGCGGCGTGAAGCCGTTGCCCGCGATCCGCACGATGGCAGCATCGCTCTCCCGGTTGGCTGCGAGCAATTCCACAACCGGGAGGACCTTGCCCGCTTCGTCCACCGCCACGAGGCAGCCTTCTTTCAGGTCACGGGCTGGTTCAACGACGTGGAAGCAGGTAGCCGCCACGCCGTCGGCGGTCAACCAGTAGCCTCCAGCCAGGTTCGCGTGCCACTTGCCGCACTTGGGGCAGAGGTAGCACCAGCCGATGCGAAGATAGCTGCGGCGGGCGGCGACGCAGATGTCCCGCGCCGGCAAACGGTTCGTGCTCGCTTCGGGGAGCGACAATTAACAGGAGTTGCGCTTCAGTTGCTTACTGGCCTCGGCGAGATTCCCTGCGGCCCATCTCCGCGCTGGCTCGGCCTATGCTGCCCAAATTCTTATGCCGAAAGTTATCAAAAGAACCGGCGAGTCTGAGCGAGGATTCATCACCACCCTGTTAACCCCCGTCCGTTGCGGGCGGGAGCCGAGGTTTGGAGTCCGGCAAGCCATGTGGGTTGTGACTCTGGCCTTTGGAGGCATGGCCGTGATGCGTCTGCTTCTGGCCCAATAGCCAGTGCGGGTTGAGTTCTGATGCCCGGCCTGGAGGAGTTGCTCCAGGGCGGATGGCAGTCCAGGGGGACGATCCGCTATCTCAGACTGTCCCGGGCTCGTGCCTCGCAAGTAGAAAGCGGGACACTTACTGTCCCTTCAGCGCCGCATAGAACGCATCCAGACTCGCCAACGGCGCACTGGCAGGCACATCGCACCCCGAGGATAGCACGTAGTTGCGGTGGGCCGCAGTGCGTGCCAGCAGGTCCGCGGCGCGCGCCGTCACTTCGACCGGCGCAAGCTGGCAGAACACGCCGGCGGGGTCGAGGTTGCCGCAGAGCACCACCTCCGGGCCGACCTTGCTGAGTGCGGCCGGCAGGTCCATGGGGGCGCCGAAGTGGAAGCTGTTCAACCCCGTCTCCAGAATCGCGGGCAGGTGCAGGAGCCGGGCGGCGCAGTTGTGCAGAATCAGCGCGAAGTGCCCGTCTTCCACCGCAGCGGCGATGCGTTTGACAAATATCGAGGAATAAGCGGAGAGGCCGCGCGGCGACAGCAGCCCGGCCGCCGGCTCGGCCATGATCAAGCCATCGGCCCCGGCGGCTTTGAAGGCGCGCGCGTAGGCGGTCAGAAACTCTGCGCTCTTCTCGAGCACCACCTGGATTAAATCCGGCTCGGCCAGGGTCAATTCCAAGGCTTCGCTGACCCCCACCAGCCGGCTGGCAAGCGAGAACGGCCCGATGCAGCCCCCCAGCACCAGCGGACGGGAGGGAAGCTGCTTCAACCGTCTCACGGTTTCCAGGTACACCGCGGTGCGCCGGTCTCCGGGTTGCGGCACCGGCAGCTTCCGGGCCTGCTCCAGGTTGGTCACCAAACGCCCCGTCACCGAGGGTATTTCGTTGTCCGAAACATGCAGCGTGCAGCCGAAAGCCTCGGCCTCGGCGCTCAGGTCCATGGCCGACAGCGCGAAGGGTGTCGGATACCGCTCGTGCAGCGCGGCGACCGCGTCGAACTGGACCTGCGGATCGTTGACCGCCGCCCGCACAGTGGCGCCCGTCAACGCCAGGCCCGGGTATGTCGTGATCGGCAGCGCCAAGCGCCGAGCCGACGCAAGGACCATCCGGCTAAAACAGTTTGAAGGCATCTTGGCTATCCTGTGTAGTGAACCGTGCGGGCGTTCGCGTCGTCTTACTTCAGCCAGGGCGCGGGTTTTTCGCCGCTCCAGATTTGCCGGGTCGGCTGGCGCTCGCGCACGAGCGCGGCCCGGTTGCCTTTGACCATGACTTCCGCCGCCAGCGGGCGGGTGTTGTAATTCGAGGCCATGACGAAGCCATAGGCGCCGGCGCTCATCAGGGCGAGGTAGTCCCCCTGCCCGGCCCGGGGCAGTGGCCGGTCCTGGCAAAAGAAGTCGCCTGATTCACAGATTGGGCCGACGACATCGGAACGGATCAGTGCGCCCGGCTTGCGGGTGAGCGGCACAATTTCATGGTAGGCCTCGTAGAAGGCCGGACGAATGAGGTCATTCATGGCGGCATCGACGATCAGGAAGTTCTTCTTCCCCGTGCGTTTTACATATTCGACGCGCGTCACGAGAATGCCGGCGTTGCCGGAGATGAACCGGCCCGGCTCAATGAGTATCCGCAGCCCGAGCGACTTCAACAAAGGCAGCAGCCGCGCCGCGTATTTCTGCGGCGTGATGATGTGCCTGGCGTCGGCAGTTTTCCACCACGCGGCGGCGCCGCTGGCCAGCGCCGGCTTATAGACGATGCCCAGCCCGCCGCCGAGGCTGAAGAACTCCAGCCCGTACCGGTCTTTCAGCCGTGTCACCAGTGGCAGCACTTTGCGCACCGCTTGCTCGAACGGACCGACTTTGGTGATCTGCGAGCCAATGTGCATTTGCAGCCCGCGCAGGCGCAGATGCTTCAGCTTGCTCGCGCGCGCATAGACGCCCTCGATCTGCTCGAAGGCAACGCCGAATTTGTTCTCGTAGGTGCCGGTGGTGATCTTCTTGTGCGTGTGCGCTTCCACGTCCGGGTTCACGCGCACCGCCACGGGGGCGGTCTTCTTGAGGCGCGCCGCCACGCGGTTTATACGCTCCAGTTCCGGCTCACTCTCGGCGTTGAACGTATGGACCCCTTGCTTGAGGGCGAATTCGATTTCGCTTTCCGACTTCCCCACACCAGCGAAGGCGCATTGGCCGGGGGCGCCGCCGGCAGCCATCACGCGCTGGAGTTCGCCCCCGCTGACGATGTCAAATCCGCTGCCCAGCCGGGCCAGCACTCGCAGGACGGACTGGTTGCTGTTGGACTTGACGGCGAAACAGACCAGGTGGTCCACGCCAGCCAGGGCCCGGTCCAGATCCTGAAAACGCTCGGTCAGCGTGTGCTGCGAATAGACATAGAGCGGGGTGCCGTATTTGCGCGCAAGCGCCTCGACGGCCACACCTTCGCAGCAGAGCTGCCGGCCGGTGTAATGAAAATCATGCATGGGGCGGGAGTCTAGTGTCCTGTCGTTAAAGTGCAACCGGCGAGTGCGGCGGCCACAGGTCAGGTGCATCCAAATTCCGATGGAACCGCCGAAACACTTGGCTTTACCGCAGTTCCCAGCACCTTTAACTGCGTTCACCCTGAGCGTGCTTTGATTCGATCCAGCGCCGATTCGGCAATGGGGTGATCCAAGGGCGGGGCCGCTCCCGCCATGAATCGGCGCGGTCGGCGTGCTGTCCCGGTGGCGCCCTGGAGGAGATGGATAGGAACCCCGGAGATGCCCTGTATTGTTCCTCGATTGNNCTCGATTGTTCCTCGATTGTTCCCCTACTTCTCGCATAGTTGCGGTGGCCATGATGCCGGAACGCGCGCTGCGGACGGGAAATCCCGCCGGCTTGCCGGGTAAGGTGGACCAGGGGCCAGGTTGCCTACGGCTCGGCGAGAATCTTAGCGCGCTGCTGGTGGTATTCCTCGGGCGTGACCTGATCCGCCCGATACTTGCGCAGCAACTCCTGGAGCCGTTGCTCCTTGGCAGCCGGGACCGCCGAGGGCGGGCTCTGAAGCGGCGGGAAGGACAGCAGGATTTGTTTCTGCTTTGTTGTTTTCCCGGGCACGAGTTCCGTTGGCGCAGCCGCGCCTCCCGCCGCTACCGGCGGCAGCGCTTTCAACTGCTTCATCTCCTGCTCCACGGCGGCGCGCGCCTTGGCAATGTTTTCCTCATTCGCGGGCGCTGGCGCCGGCTGCGCGGCAGATGGCTGGGGCTGGACAACGGATGCGGCTGCCGGCGTAGATGGCGCTACGGCGGGTGCGGGTTGCCCCGGGATCGCGATCGTCGGCTGCATTTCCAGTTCATTCATCTTCTGGCGCAGGGCTTCACGTGCTTTGGCAATGGCTTCTGAGTCCACCGGCGGCGGGGCAACCAGTACAGGCCTGGCCGTCGTCTGGACGGCGGGCGCAGGCGTGGGGACGGGCGCCGGTTGCGCAATCGGCGGCAAAGCTTGTGCCGGCGCTGCTGGCTGGACCGGCTGCGCTACAGGCTGCGCAGGGGGCGTGGGGGTCCATTGGGCCGGAGGCGTAGGCCGCGCGGCAGGCGCTGGCAAGGCCGCTGGGGCGGGCTTCCTCGTCGCCGGCGGGGCGACGACAACGGGTGGCGGCGCAACTTGCGCGGGTTGCGTTTCGAGTTCGCTCAGCTTCTGGCGCAGCGCCTCGCGTGCTTTGGCGATGGCTTCCGAGTCCACTGGCGGCGGCGCGGCAAGGACAGGTGCCGGCGCCTGCCGGGCGGCGGGCGCCGCTACAGGCGCCGGGATCTGTGCCGGTTCGGTTGCCTGCTTCAGTTGCGCAGCGGGTGCCGGCGGCTGCCCCTGCAATTCGTTGATTCTCTTCTCCAATGCCTCGCGCAGCTTGAGATCTGCGTCGGCGTCAGCCGCGCAGAGCGGCAGCAAGGCCAGGCAATACGCCACCCCACAGGCGACCAGGAAGGATCGTGAAATCTGCATGGGGCCTTTTTACGGCAAATTGGCTGGCGACGCAACAGCTTTCCCGGTCGGCACCATCTTTTCCCAAACCCTCGGCCAGGGATAAAGCAACACGGAACGCAGCATGAGACGTTTGACTTCACGGCGGCTGACTTTGATTCGGTGCGCGGCGTCAAGCGCATTCCCGGCGCGCAGCAGCTTAAGGGTCGCCCGGCCGATCAGAATCGGCCACGAACAGGCCAGGCGCACGCGTACGCTGCGGCGCGGGAGGGCCTTCGTGTAGGCCCACCCCGCCAGCAGGTGGGCGTCGGCACGGTCGAGATACCCGTGATAGAGTGGGCGCAAAGTCGGCTCGCTTGCCGGTTGCAGCAGGTCTTCCGGTTTCAAACCCAAACCCGCCAGGCTTTCCGCCGGCAAATAGCAGCGGCCCTGGCGCATGTCTGCCGCTACGTCGCGCAGGATGTTTACCAGTTGCAGTCCTTTGCCGAACCGCACTCCATTCGCGAGCAGGAATGCGTCATCAAGCCGCGCCTGGGGGAAGAGATGCAAACGGCACATCCTGGTCCAGAACTCCCCCACACAGCCGGCGACCCGGTAGGTGTAGTCATCCAACTCTTGATCCGTGCGCAGTGCCACAAGGGCGCCGGATGACGCGCCGGCAAAACGGCGCAAGTCCAGTTCCTGCCCGCTGGTGATAATGTTGAGCACCTCGCGCACGAGTTGCCGGTCCGCGGACGGCAAGCCGTCCAATAACGCAAGGCTCGCCTCACATTTCTGCAACAGCACGCTTTCAGCCCGTGAACCCTGCCGCCGCGCCAATGCGCCAAAATCCAGCGGCGGCGCGCGCTGCCCTTGAATCCGCTCGCGCAGTTGCCGCAATGCCTCCAGCCGCTGCTCCAGCGCAACCAGTTCGGTGTCGGCGATGGTGTCCGTCGTGCGCGCGAGCAGATAGGCCAAGCCGATGGACGCACGGACCTTCCCCGGCAGCACGCGCAGGGTCAGGTAGAACGAGCGCGACACCTCCTTCAGCAACCCTCCCAGCAGTTCTTCGGATGCTTGCATCATGCTCTCCGCGCGAATGAAATACCGCTCCGCCGCAGACCGTTACGGCGGCGCCGCGTTCACCTTGTCAGCTTCTTCCACCTGTCCAGTTGCTTCCTGACTTCCTTCGTCCCGGGCGCGCCGGTGAGCTGGCGCCGGGCCAGGGCTGCCTTCAGATCGAAGACCTTCGACGCGTCGGCGCCGAACTTCTTCTCGACGGACCGCAACTCCGGCAGCGTGAGCCGGTTGAGCGGTTTGCCCAGCCGTTCTGCGAGCGCCACCAGTGCGCCCACCGCGTGATGCGCCTGCCGAAATGGCAGGCCCTTCTGGACCAGGTAATCGGCCAGATCCGTCGCTAACAGCGCCGAGTCGCTCGCTGCCGCCCGGCACGCGTCCCGGTTTGCCATGGTGTTCTGGAGCATCGCCGCGCAGAGACGTACTGTCGCGCGCACCGTGTCCACCGTGTCGAACAGCCGCTCCTTATCTTCTTGCAGGTCGCGGTTATAAGTCATCGGCAGGCCCTTGAGCAGTGTCAGCAGCGCGACCAGGTTGCCGATCACTCGACCACTCTTGCCCCGCATCAGCTCGGCCACGTCCGGATTCTTCTTTTGAGGCATCAGCGACGAGCCGGTGGTGTAGGCGTCGGCGATGCGGATGAAGTTGAACTCGCTGCTCGACCACAAGATCAGGTCTTCGGCCAGCCGCGAAAGATGCACGGCGAGCAGCGCCGCGCTGCTGCAAAACTCCACCGCAAAATCCCGGTCGCTCACCGCGTCCATCGAGTTCTGTGTCACTTGTGGCCGGCCCCGCGCATCCACAAATCCGAGCAGGTCGGCCACCAGCTCGCGATCCAGCGGCAGCGTCGAGCCCGCCAGCGCGCCGCTGCCCAGCGGGCAGACGTTGACCCGCGCGAAGCATTCCTGCAGCCGCTGGCTATCGCGCGCCAGCATCTCCACGTAAGCCAGGAGGTGATGCGCCAGATAGACCGGCTGCGCCCGCTGCAAATGCGTGTAGCCCGGAATCACCACCGCCCGCTCCCGCTCGCCGAACTCTACCAGCGCGCGCTGCAACAGCCGTATTTCCTTCTGCAACCCCACGATCTGCTCCCGCAGCCAGAGCCGCATATCCAGCGCCACCTGGTCGTTGCGCGAGCGGCCTGTGTGCAGCTTGGCCCCCGCTGGCACCCGGCTCGTCAAGGCCGCCTCGATGTTCATATGCACGTCTTCCAACTCCGCCTGCCACCGGAATTTGCCCTGCTGTATCTCCTTCGCGATGGCGTCCAGCCCTTGGATGATTGCCCGCAGCTCGCGCTGCGTCAGGCATCCAATCTTGCGCAGCATCGTCGCATGGGCCATCGACCCGGCGATGTCATGCCGCCAGAGCCGCCGGTCGAATGAGATGGATTCGGTGAACTGGGCCACGGCGGTGGCCGGGCCGGAGGCAAACCGTCCGCTGCGAGAAACAGGTGAGGTCTTCTTCATGCGCTTCGCTCGGGTTGAATGTGCGACGAGCCGGCCCGGAAGTCACTGCCAAAAAAGCATTGTCGTCGGCTGCCGCCTGTGGAATCGTTGCTGCGGAAGCAATGAGCGAATTCAAATTTGCGTGTCCGGTCTGCGGTCAGCATATAACCGCCGACTCCAAGACAAGCGGCGGGCAAATCGAGTGCCCAACCTGCTTCCAAAAGATCGTGGTGCCCCAGGCGCCTGCGTCCAAGGATACCAAACTTATTCTAGCGGCCTCCCAAGTGGGCAAACCCCGCCCCTCTTCCACCGATGCCGGGTCACAATTAGAGCCGCTGCGAACCGCCTCTCCCCACGGCTCCCTTCTGGCAACCATTGCGTTCCTGGTCATCCTCTGCGCTGCGGGCGCGGCTCTTTTTGTCTTCCGCGACCGCATCTTCAAGGCGGTCCGCGCGCCCGCGCCGGCTGGCACAGACGCACTGCCGCAGCCAGCCGTCCCGATCGCGCTTAACACCAATTACCCCATCCCGACGAACATCACCTGGACCCTGGACCTCACGAACGCAGCCTTTCCGGAGACGGTCGCGGCAGGCAGCGTCCACGGCAGCGGTTTCCTTTGCGAAAGAGCCATCTTGCGCGGCGGACTCTTCTCGTTGAGCCAGGGCAAGAGTTGGCCGTGGGACCTGGCAATCGCCCTGAACTTATTCGCGCGCCAGGGTGAGGAATTGAGCGGCAAGACCCTCCAGGTTGACCCTGATCGCACCCGCGTTCCCTCCGTTGTCTTGCGCTGGAAGGATGCCGGCCAACAACCTGTCACGGAGACCATCAGCAGCGGGTACGCCCTCAAGCTCGTGTTCGGCGAAGTCACGAACGGGCACATCCCGGGCCGGATTTACATCTGCCTGCCAGATCCGGCCAAGAGTTTCGTGGCTGGCACGTTCGATGCCGAAATCAGAAAACCAACGCCTCCCAAAACCGCCCCGCCCAAGCTCCCCAAACCCAAAGGCTGACCCACCGCTCAATCTTCCTTCTTCGAGCAGGCGCCCAGTTTCCTGAACTCCTCGCAGGTCGCGGTGATTTGCAGGCGGTGCGCTCTTGGTGAGAAGCCAAGCTGACGGCTAATCTCATCCTCCAAGTGTTCGATCTTCTGGCTCTCAAACTCGACTATCTTCCCGCAGTCCTGACAGATGATATGGTTGTGATGAGGATGCTCCGCATAGTTCGGGTCATAGATCTTATGGTCCTTGCCGAAATCCAGCTCACTAACCAGGCCGCTCTCCGTCAGCAGCGGCAACGTGCGGTAAACCGTCGCCCGCGAGACCGACTTGTCCCGACGGCGTGCCCACTTGAGCAACTCGTCCGCCGTGAAATGCTTCCCCGTATTGAATACTGCCTCAATAATAGCTCGCCGTGGTCCGGTCAGACGCAGGCTCTTGCGCGCCAGGAAGTCCAGAAACCGCTGTCGGACGCATTTCTTGTCCACGTCTGCCATGCCCGGATTGTAGAACGTCCTGCCCAGCGAAGTCAACGCCCGGCCCCACCCCGCTGGCCCTGCCTCCCGCCAAACCGAGCGCGGCCTTCGCACAGTGTCAAAGTGCGTCTGGATAGGGTAGGGTCGGTCTTACGCCCTCCCGCTAACACCCAACTCGAACTGAATGCCCGGTCACTCGCTCGAACGTCGCAACTGCTTTAGTTGGCTCCCAGCTCGCGGTAGCCCTGAGGCCTCGCAGCCTTCTGACAATGAAGCTCATCACCAGGCGACGGCACAGATAGTAATCCTGCACGGCCGCCGGCAGTTCTGCAAAGTCCGTTACGACCTGTCGGCAGCCCGGCGACCCGCACTGGCAGCGCATCGTGAAGGACTTTTCATCCATGGACGTCGAGTAATCGTAGCGGATTTCCTCGCCCTGCGGAATGTCACGCAGGGCGACCAGATCCCAGTCATTACGGATCCCCGTATTCGGCGCGCACGAATGGTTGACGAACACACCGGGGGGCTGCGTGTCGATATACTTGTCGGGGCCCACCTGAATCGCCATGCACTCCGAGGCGCCTCTCCGTTTCGTCTCCGCGAAGTCTATTAGCGGTCCGCCAAAGGCCAGCAGGATCTCTCCCCTGCGTATGGCGCGCCGGGCGAACACCCCCCGGCCCAGCTCACATTGCGCGACATAAAGTGTCCCGTTCGAATAGGTGGTTTTGTGCCGTGGCTCGTTGGTCATCACCCGTCCGGTCGGGCAAGCTTTTTCTGATCCTTGGGCGATCATGTCTGGAAGGCGTCTGTCCTCTTACTGAATCACGGAGCAGCACAGGCACAGATCAGAGTGCTGATCCGGACCGTGAATGCTCCGGCACGCGCCGCTCAGCCCCGTGAGCTGGAGGTCCCCGCCGTCCTGCTCCCGGGCAGCTTCAGGCTTTGGCCGGCGACAATGCTGTCGCTGGTCAAGCCGTTGGCTACTTTGATGGCTTGCACCGTCGTGCCATGTGTCCGGGCAATCCGGCGCAAGCTATCCCCGGACTTAACGACGTAGTGCGTCGCCGCCTTGCTTGGGGTGGCGGTGGATGGACTGGCTATGCCGTCGGCGGGTACGGACGCCGCTGTTGAAATCGTGCTGCCGGGTTCGGCTCCAGTCGGCAACTGTAACACCTGGCCAACCTTTAATTTCGCGCTATCAACGCCTGGGTTGGCGTTGGCCAACGCTTTCTGCGAGACCCCGCTCGCCTTGGCGATCTTATAAAACGAGTCGCCCTTTACCACGGCATACTGTTTGGCCGCCGCCGGTGCCGGGGCTGGTGGCAGGGGCGCGACCGGCGCCGCCACCGTGTCATTCGAGACCTGGGTGTTTGTCGGCGCGGATTCAAGCGTTGGCGGCACGGGCAAATCCGCCCCTGGCTTCTGTTGTGCCACCGCCGTCCCGTTGGTATCGGACGCGGTCACCTCTGCCGCGTTGCCGCCGGCGTTTTCACCCGGTGCCGGCTCTCCCCGGCAGCCCTGGATCAGCAGTCCCGCAACCAAGACAGCATTCGCCCCGAGGACGGCCCACACCATCACCTTAAACTGCTCTCGGCGGTCTTTTTGCTGTTCCGCCGCCAACGAACCAGGTCCGCTAAATGGATTCAACTTATTCACAATCTCTCGGCTTTGAGAATTGAGCATCGCGAGTGCCACAGTCAGTGAACGCATGGCAACAGCCTGATTTACGGGGACCTGGAGAGATTACTCATGCTCACGACGCTCCGGCCGCCCGGGCGGATGGCGCTCGCGGTGCAAATCCTGCACTGCCGCTCGTCGAGACGTGCAAGCGGCTCCCTCACACCAGCCAAACTGCTCCCCATTTGGATCTCAGGGAATCAAGCAGGGGATTGGATGCATGGTTTCCTCGGTTCCAAAGCCAGCCTCTGGAGTTCAGCCTTGCCTCTTCATTCTCTTATTGTCATCCTTCTGCCGGCAGAGCTTCCCGTGCGGGGAGCCTGGCCGGGCAATGAGGTTTGCGATATGAGTTACACTGTTCAGTATCTCGAGTCCGAAATGGCCTCTCAGGGCATTGAGGTCAGCGTCTTGGTCAATTGCCTCGTCCAGGACGCTATCCACCTCAGCGCCAGCGACCTGCATATCGAGCCCTGGGAGAATGCCATTGCCGTGCGCGCCCGCGTTAACGGCGTGCTCACTGAGGTCGCCCATCTGCCGCTCGACCTCATGGAAAAGATCTCGATGCGCTTCAAGGTCATGTCCAACCTCGTTACCTACCAGGCCGGCACGCCGCAGGACGGCACCGCCGTCGGTGGTCCAGAATTGGACGGTGTCCAACTGCGCGTGTCAATATTTCCAACAACGCGCGGCGAGAAGATCGTCGTGCGGCTCTTCGACCCCCGCGACCGGCGCTTCGAGCTAGACAGCCTGGGCTTCGAGGAATCGACCCTTCACGGGCTGCTGCGCGCGCTGAAACGTACGAGCGGCCTGCTCCTGTTCACCGGCCCGACCGGCTCGGGCAAGACCAGCACGATGTATTCGGCACTTTGCTACATCATGCAGCGGGACGGCACCAGCGTCAGCATCAGCACGGTGGAAGACCCGGTGGAGTTCAACCTCCCAATGGTCAGCCAGACGCAGATCAGCCCGGCGCAGGAGTTCACCTACGCCATCGCCCTGCGCAGCATCATGCGGCAGGACCCGCAAGTCATCATGGTCGGCGAGATTCGCGACGCGGAAACCGCCGCCATAGCGGTGCAGGCCGGCCTGACCGGGCACCTGGTGCTCAGCACCATCCACTGCGGCGTGTCGGCGGGCGCGTTTACCCGCCTCATCAACATGGAAATCGAGCCCTTCATGCTGGCGTCGAGCATTCTTGCGGTGATGGGGCTGCGGCTGGTGCGCACCGTCTGCCCGAACTGCGCCCAGACCTACGAGCCCGCGCCGAGCCAGCTCAAGGTCATCCCGGAAGCCCTCATCCCCGAGGCCCAATTCCGCCAGGGTGCCGGCTGCGATCAGTGCCACCAAACCGGGTACTCCGGCCGGGTGCCCGTCAGCGAGCTGCTCGTGGTCAATGAACCCTTCCGCGAAGCCGTCCTCAAGAAGATGCCCACCTCCGCCCTNNTTCGTCGCGCTGTTGCTCGCTGACGGGAGCCTGGCCGGCGCGCGGGAGCGGGGAGTGCCGCCCAGCGAAGGCATTGTCAACTTCGGCAAGGTCAACGACCGCCTTTATCGCGGCGCCCAGCCAGACGCCCTTGGCATCAGCAATCTCAAGAAGCTGGGCATCAAAACCATCCTCGACCTCCGGACGACCAACGAGGTCTGGGCAGTGGAAGCGGCTGCGGCTCGCGCCAACGGCATCACGTACACCAACCTGCCCATGAAGGGCTATGGCCGGCCGACGCCCGAGCAAGTTATGCAGGCGCTGGCGATCATTGAGACGTTGCCAGCCCCAGTCTTTGTCCACTGCCGGCATGGTTGCGACCGGACGGGCACGATTATCGCCTGCTATCGCATCCGGCGCGAACAATGGTCCGGCGAGCAAGCCTTGCAGGAAGCCAGGCATTACGGCATCTCAATGTTCGCGCGCGGGATGAGGAACTACATCCTGGCGTTCGGCAAACCCAGCGCCAGGTAATAACCGCACTGCCAATCTGGACATCCTCGCTTCCGGAGCCAGCATCCACAGGTGCCCGACCACCCGATTTCGGCCCTCCCGATTACCTTATCCCGCGCCTGAGGGTCGCATTGGGGGAGCTTTAGGGTGGCTTTGGGGTGGCTTTGAGGTGGCTTTCGGGTGCCTACCGCTTGGCTATCAACAGGCTTTATGGTGGCTTTGATGTCGCATTCAAGTGGCTTCGCGGGTGACTTGGGGCTATTTCTGCTTTCTGCTTTCTACTTTCTGCTTTGCCGCGGTGGTGGCTTTGATGTCGCATTCAAGTGGCTTCGCGGGTCTCCCGCTATTTCTGCTTTCTGCTTTCTACTTTCTGCTTTGTCCCGGTTTTCCCAAGCTCCCCCCTAAGATACCGGACTGGTTGCCCAGTGCTTCCATACCAGTGCGCCTGCGGGTGGCCTGCGGGTCGCCTTGGCCAGGAGAGCCGCCCGATAGTGGGGATTGCGGGGAAAAGGCAGAAGGCTGAACGCAGAATGAAGAAAAAAGACGCGGGAAGGGAGAAATCCGAGGCAAAAGGGCAAAGCTCACCCGGCCCTCGCGGGAGCGAAGGCGCTCAGAATATGTGGCCGGCGGCGGTCAGGGAGGCTGGCCGGCCATGAACTCCTGGGGGTGGTCCTGCCACTCATCAAGGAACTGGTTAGCGCGAAGGAACAGCACGGGGCCGACGGGTGGCTGATCGAACCTGGTGGCGTCGAAGACGTTGGGAACGGCCGGTTGAGAGCACGAGCCATATCCCGGGGGAAGGTCAACCTGAGCGATTCCACGATTGGCAAGGGGAACGTT
>PLZQ01000380.1 GCA_003152225.1 Limisphaerales bacterium
AGGGCATCGAGTTTGACTACTGCTGTGTCCACGCCGCCTTCGCGCTCAAGCAAGACGGCTTCGAGACCATCATGGTCAATTCGAACCCGGAGACCGTCTCCACCGATTACGACACCAGTGACAAGCTCTACTTCGAACCGCTGACGCTGGAGGACGTGCTGCATATCTACGAGCGCGAGAAGTGCTGGGGCGCCATTGCGCAATTCGGGGGCCAGACGCCGCTCAACCTCGCCCTGGCCTTGCAGAAGAACGGCGTCAACATCATCGGCACCTCGCCGCAAAGCATCGAAATCGCCGAAGACCGCAAGCTCTTCTCCGCGATGCTGACCAAGCTCAACATTCCCCAGCCGCCCAACGGCATCGCCACCAGCGAAGCGGAGGCGCTCGCCGTGGCCGCCAAGCTCGGTTACCCCGTTCTCGTGCGCCCGAGCTTCGTGCTCGGCGGACGCGCCATGCAAATCGTTTATTCCGACGAAGAGTTGCGGCATTACATGCGCTTCGCCGTCGAAGCCTCGCCCGATCGCCCGGTGCTGGTGGACCAGTACCTGGAGGATGCCACGGAGGTGGACGTGGATTGCATCGCGGACATCGGCAACTTCTACTATCCGAACCAGGGCAGCATCGTCATCGGCGGCATCCTCGAACACATCGAATTCGCCGGCGTCCACTCCGGAGATGCGGCGATGGTCATCCCGCCCCACACCCTGTCACTGCGCGTCATCAGTGTTATCCGCGAATACACGCACGCCATGGCCCGCGAGCTGAAGGTGGTCGGTCTGATGAACGTGCAGTATGCGGTGAAAGGCGACACCGTCTATGTGCTGGAAGTCAATCCGCGCGCCTCGCGCACCGTGCCGTTCGTCAGCAAGGCCATCGGCGTGCCGCTGGCGAAGCTGGCCGCCCGGGTGATGGCCGGCAAGACGCTCAAGCAGCTTGGCTTCACCAAGGAAGTCTGGCCGCAGTATTGGGCGGTCAAGGAGTCCGTGTTCCCGTGGAATCGCTTCCAGGGTCAGGACATCCTGCTTTCGCCCGAGATGCGTTCCACGGGCGAAGTCATGGGCCTCGACGACGAGCTGGGCATCGCCTATGCCAAGTCGCAGATGGCGGCGGGCGGCCCCTTGCCTGTGGCTGGCCGCGCGTTCATCAGTGTCAGCGACTCGCACAAGGACGAGGTCGCGGAGGTGGGCCGACAATTTGCCGCGCTAGGCTTCGAGTTGGTGGCGACCAGCGGCACCGCTGACGTGCTGGAAAAGGCCGGGCTCAAAGTGCGCCGCATCTTCAAGCTTTCCGAGGGGCGGCCCAACACCGTGGACCTCCTGAAGAACCGCGAAATCCAGATCGTCATCAACACCCCATCCGGCGCCACCCCGCACGCGGATGGCGTGAAGATCCGCACCACGGCGGTCTATACCGGCACGCCGATCATGACCACGCTCAGCGGCGCGAAAGCGGCCGCCCTTGGCATCGCCGCCCTGCGCAAGAGCGGTTACGGCGTTAAGACCCTCCAGGAATACCACTGACCGCCGGGTTTCCCGGGACTCAGGCCGCCGATTTGAGAGCCGCCAAGTCCAGCCACACGGCGGTGTCAATCCTGCGATACACGCCATCAACTCCTATACTGCGTGCTCAATGGGTGCTTAGTGGAGGCGGACTGGATTGGAGGAACGCCAGTGTGGCGCTAGAGCGGCCCCCGTCAGCTACAAGAGCATCCCGTCGGGCTGGGGCTATGCGTTTCATGCGTTTCATATTGCTTTCGTTAAGGATTACGTGGTATCTGAAGAACTACCTAAGCCAGACTTACATTCAAGTATGACCTCCACCCGAAAGACCATCGCCCTCTTATCCACCTCGGCCCTTGCCGCCGGCGCGGCGCAGGGAGCCGTCCTCTATACCCCCGTCAACATCACACTTTCCGCCAGTGGAAAGCTTTACCTGGATCTCAACCAGGATGGCACGTCGGATTTCAAAATGGCCTTCAATGGTAGTGCCGCCAAACCTTACTTCGACAGCTCGCCTTCGGGGGGATCGACCGCCGTCCTCGCCGGCACAAACCTGGGTTTCCCGCTTACTACGGCGGGCACGATGATCGATGGCAGCTATCAAAGCGGGCAATTCACGGGATACTTTAACAAGGACAACAACGGCAACGTAGTCGGCGGCTGGACCGCCAGCGGCGACATTGAAGGCTATGTCGGGCTGGAGTTATTCGACGGGACAGGCACGCATTACGGCTGGGCGCATTTCATCTACAACGCCAATGGCGTGCCGCCCAATAATAAGGATACGGGCACACTCAGACTGGTGGATGCCGCGATGGAAACGACTCCGGATCTTGGCATCCTGGCCGGCCAGACGGCGGAAGCCGGGGCGCCGACAGTGGCTGTCCCGCCTTCGTCCCAGACCGGTTACCTGGGCGGAACCGCTCAACTCACGATGATCGCCCAAGGCTTCCCGGCGCCGAGCTTTCAATGGCGGGCCGGGGCCGTTGGCAGCGGCGTTTACACCAACCTTCCCAACGGCGCGGGCGTCAGTGATGGGACCATCAATACCCTAACGCTCCGTAATTTGAAGATGGCGAATATGGCGGATTATGTGGTGGTGGCTTCCAATTCATCCGGCTCAGTCACCAGCTCGATACCCGCCACGTTGACCGTGCTGCCGGCGAGCGACTTCCCGGCCACACTGGTGCACCGGTATAGTTTCCAGGACACGGCGGGGAGCACGACCTTTGCCGACTCGGTCGGCGGTCCCGAATGGAATGGCACACTTCAGGGCAACGCAGTCCTCACGGGTTCCAGCCTCATGCTGGACGGGACGAACGGCTGTTACGCGTCATTGCCCTCCTATATCACCAGCAATTACACCCAGATGACGGTGGAGTTCTGGGCCGATATAGGAGCGGACAACCCGATCTGGACGCGCGTCTTTTCCTTCGGCGATACGACTGGCGCCCAGAAGCTCTCCGGGGTTGATTACTGTCCGTACGCCGGCGGCGGCTACCAGAATCTCGACCTGTTGGACACAAACAGTGTGGATGCCTACGCCAACAACAACGTTGGTCTTACCAACACGATGGGCGACCACGTCACCATCATCGTGGATCCGCCTAACGGTGTGTTGTGCTATTACAACGGCACCTCCGTCGTCTCCACGCTGAACAGCGCGGTTCCTTCCCTGGCCGCCATCAATGACGTCACGAACTGGATTGGGGCGTCCCTGATTACGAACGATCCCTATTTGGCTGGGACCATCTATGAGTTCCGCGTGTATCAGGGCGTCTTGTCGCCCCAGGCCATCGCCCTCAATGACGCGGTCGGCCCCCACAACTATATTCAATTGTCCGCCAACCCAAAGCTCAGCGCTATTCGCAGCGGTGGGAATATCGTTTTGTCCTGGCCGGCGTCCGATTTCGGGTTCGCCGTCCAGTCAAAGTCAGGCGTTGCCAGTGGAACCAGTTGGACCACGCTGACCAACGCGCCGGCCCTGGTGGGAACGAACTGGCAAGTGAGCCTGCCGGTCAGCGGCGCCGCGCGCTTCTTCCAATTGGTGCATTAACGGCGGCTAGCCTTGAGCCCCGCTAATCAATCGTTTGCCATGGCTCACCATCCGAAGAAGCGATAGGGGTCATCCCACTCGGTAGGGCGGGTGAAGTACAGGCCGTCGAGCCAGCGACCGACGGTGGGGTCTTGGATCGGCTCGAGGCGCACATCGGCAAGCCAGAGTTTGCCGGTGCCGTTGAACCAGATCTGGAACTTGGTCCCTTTGGCCGCTGTGTCCTTGGCTTGGAGGACAAACGAGTTCGTCTGCCATTCCGCTTTGGGCGCGAAGTTCTGGTAGTCGAACAGCGACTGCCAGTTGGCCGTGTTCTGCACGGTCCAGGAAATGTCCTTGGTGGTCAGACCCTCGGCTCGGGTTCGCAGCGACAGACGATACCACTGGCCGCCGCGGATGGGCATCTCGTGTTGGGCGATCATGACTTCCGGCGCTTTGGTACCAGCCGCGATGGGCGGCACGGTGATGAGTTGCGCCCAACCGCCTCCCGGCCCGGGCAGTGCCTCCCGCGTGCAGACGGCGCCTTTGGGGTTCGCACCGAACTCCCACTCGTCGGCCAGACCATCGCCCTTGGCATCGATGCTGAAATCACCATTCTTCACCACCGAGGGTCCTTTGGACCCGCCCACCGGGTCGGCGAACCGCTCCAACAATGGCGTCGAGCCGGACACGCCGAGATTTCCCAGCAACCGGCTCACTGCGAATGAGGTGCGCCCGAAGGTGCGGCGCAGGTTGAATTGCTCGGGGCCGTGGTTGAAGTACCACGATGCCAGGCCAGCCTGGAAGTCCACGTTCTTGAACAAGTTGCGGCCCGCCGCCTCAGTGGCCGCCGATGCTGGGTCGTCTCTCGGGACGTATGGGCCCTCGTACAGCCGCATCGGGCCGATCTGGAACCTGGCGCCGTCGCCCGAGCCATTCAGGTAAGCCTGCCAACCTTCGGGATAGGCCTTGTCCACCGGGAATGTGAAGTGCACGTCGGTCCAGGCGCCTGGGCTAACCGTGATGTCCGATCCGCGCGCCGCCCGGTCCCAGGGTCGGCCTGCACGCTCGACTTCGAGCCGAACCACCGCCGGCCCGCCAAGGGCCTTAACACTGGCGGCGAAGGTGTAGGTCTTGCCAATCTCGCCCGCCGGCAGCTTCTGTCCGAACTGGGCAAAGACCAGGCTGCCCAACGAGAGTAGAGCGCTCTTCTTGTGTTCAGCGGTGTCGTCCTCGGTCACGGCGAGCGAGCTAAGCGCCCCCATAACTTTGCTCACCTCAAACGGCGGCAGTTGGCAGAAAACGACGTTGCCCGTCGCTGCCAGCACCCCGTCCCCATAGGCAGTTGCGCCCCCCGTCACCAAGGGCAGCTTGCGCGGGTCGCGGTTGTGCACGTCCGCCGGCGCTACCCCGGCGAGCAGCGATTGTGCGCTGAACGGGGGAAACCAGGCAGCGATATGCTCCGCGGGCTGCATCGTGACTTTCGTAGGCAGGAAGGAGTTCGCCTCCGTCTCGTCTAGTCCGAGGGCCAGGACGCGGCCTCCCGCCTTCACCCACGCACCGATGGCCTGAGCTGCGAGCGCACGGCCTCCACCCGGTCCCACGACCAGCACCTGGTCCGCCGCCGGTGGCTCGCTTTTGAATGGGGCGGCTTCGACCCCGCAAGCAGCCAGCCAAGCCAGGCCGGCTGATTCGCCGGCGTACACCGCGGTGCGCCGGGGGGCTGGGCGCCAGGCATCCACATATCGGAGGATGTTGCCCGCCAGGGTCTCGGCTACCGGCTCGCGCTCTGTCCGCGCGGTCACGTCCATCTGGCAGAAAAGGACGAGCCCGCGACCCTCGTGGTATTCGAGCAGCGGGCTGTACTGGAGAGCGTAGCCGCCATCGACGATCGGCAGGAAGTCGCCCCGCGGCGGCTTCTCGATCAGCACCGAAGCGACGTTGCCCCAGTTGCCGCAGCGCCACAGCCGGGTGACCTCCAGTCCGCACCAGCTTACCGTCGGCGCCCCGTTATAGCTGGGATTCAACTTATACGACATGGTTGGAGGCAGCAGGGTCGATGAGCCGCGCCAGTCGTGCAGGTCTTCGCTTTTGAGGCCGGCCAGCAGCGGGCTATTCGGCACGCGCGGCCAGACCTGCCGCAGGCCGTATTCCTCGACCCGGAAGCCGAGCCGCTTTTCGAGCACGTCGGCGGTTTGCTCGAACACGACCACCTTCAACCCGTCGCGCACTCGCGTGAGAGCCGGCGCAGGGCCGTCCACCGTCAGCGCACCTTTGCCGATCAGCAGGACGTCGAAGCCCGCAAGGCTGTCCGCCGCTCCCACCGCATGGCAGGAGACGCCCAATCCCGCCAGCAACTTGGCCGTCTGGCCGGGCGGGTCGAACAGAGCGATCTTCGAGGCCGGGCGTGGTGGCGCCGATCGCGGGATGACCTGTAGCCTGAAGGAATCCTCTTGGCTCTCTCCCGTGCTGAACTTAAAGCTCGCGTCGATCTGATATTCGCCCGGCGCCAGGTCAGCCGACAGCTTGAGTTGCACCGGGACGCGCACCTGCTCGCCGGTCGGGATCATCACCTGCTTAGTCCCCTTAACCGCCCCGCCCAGGTTGGCCGACCATGAAGCGTCGCAGGTCACCGTCAGGCGCGAGTTGTTGATCACGATGAGCTGCTTCTCAATAGTTTCGCCGGGGCAGAAGATGTGGTCCCTGGTGGTGAAATGCTCCGGCTTGCCGGCGATCCAGGCCAGCAGCGGCAGGTTGTTGCGGAACAACGAATCGGCCGTGGGCGAGGCGACCCAGTCGGATCGCTGGTAAGCCAAGTCAAAGCGGGCGTACGTGCGGTCAATGAAGTCCGGGCTGTAGCCCGGCTGCTGCAAGGTGTCCCAATCAACCGGCAGATCCTCGCGGCGGTGCTCGAACCCGTCGCGCAACTTCCAGAAGCGGTCGTGCTCCCAGGGCGAGTTGGCGGACAGGCCCCAGGCGCGGAAGGCTCGCCAGTTGTCCGTGGTGTAGGCGGCTTGCACCGGCTGCATCTCGTCCAACCGCGCGTCGCCCACCGGGTAGGGGTAATCCCAGCGCTTCCAGGCGTGGCCCTCGCGGAACTGCTGCGCCTCCCACCGCAGGTTGCGTTTTTCCCGATCACTGATCTGGTAGGCCACATCGCCCAGGAACTGAGCATTCCACTCGGCGAGACAATACTCCCACGGCACGGCGGCGCTGCCGAACTCGCGCTGGCCGTTGTACCAGCCCCGGTACATGGCCCAGTCCCACCCAAACGGCGCCCCGTACTCGACCAGCACCATCGGTTTGTCGCCCGCGATGGACCAGTGCTCGAACCAATCGTCCAGCTCCTGGATGGGCACGAAGTTGGGATAGAAGTTGAGCGTGTACATCGCGCTCAGGTCGCCCGAGGAGTGATGATAGACGATGCGCGCGGGGTCCAGGCGCTTGACGATGGCTTCGCAACGCAACGCGAGCCGGGCATTGCGGTCCGCCCACTGGTCCCGAGGATTGCTTTTCCCGTCCATCATCACGGGGTTAATGTCCTCGTTGTAACCCGTGGCATTGTGGCTCATCGCATAGCACACGACCGACGGGTGGCTGCCCGCGACGCGCACGTAGAACTCCGCGTGGCCTGCGTAGCCGTTGGTTTGGTCGGCGTCCGGCGTCTTCCAATCATACGCACTGAAGTGCGGCTGCGACAACGCCACCAGCATGCCCGTGTCATCCGCCGCGCGCAGGATTTCCGCAAAGCTCAGGTGCGAGCCGGGCTCGCAGCCGTAGTTGTGCGTATAGACGAAGTTGATGCCGAAGCTCTTGAGGCGCAGGAGGCTCTCCCTGGCCCCGGCGTAGGTCGCCAACGCCGCGCCCACCGATGCGTTGTCCAGGGGCACCATCGAAATGTACAACCGGGTGCCGTTCAGGTAGAAATCACGGCCCTGGATTGAGAACTCCCGGAACCCGAACCGAACCGGCGTCGCGGTGTCCACAACTTGGCCTCCCGCGTCGAGGAGCGATAGCTCGCCGGCATACTGGTTCTGGGGCGTGTGGATGTCCCACAGCTTCGGCGGCTTCCACGACGCCGCGAAGGTCGTGCGGCGGTCCTTTGCCTCGCGCCCGGAGAACATTGGGCCAGTGAACTCCGCCACCTGACGGCCCTGATCGCTGATCCGGGCTCGCAGCTTATAGCGCGCGTCGGCCACCAGCCCTTGCAGGCCGGCCTCGAATGTGATCTGGCTCTGGCGGACCGAAGTGTCGATCCGGATGTCGGAGAGTCGCGCACCAGCCGGCTCACTGATCAGCCAGACATCGCCGCACAGGCCGCGGCGTTCGACGCTGCCCTTCCTCTGTCGGGCGGTGTTGGTGTCATTGTACGACTCCATCACCGCTTTGAGCGGCATCGCCACCACCAGCAGGCTGAGGTCATGCGTAGCGCCCGGACGGACCGCCGCGGAGAGGTCCACCTGGCCGGCTGGGAAGCGGATCTGGCCCACCTCCCGGCCATCCACATAGATCGCCGCGTAGGAATTCAGGTATTCCACATCCAGGATGATGCGCCGGCCGGCCCAATCTTTGGGAATGGTGATCGTGCGTTCGTACCAGGCGCTCTGGACCTCGCTGAGCTTGGTGTTCTTCCAGCTTGGGTCGGGATAGAGTGTCTGGTAGTCGCTCTGCAGGTAGTCCTGGATGCCCGGCCAGCAGGCCGGCACCTTGTAGTAACCCCAAGCAGAAGTGGGCACTTGGATGGCGTTATCCGCCGCGGGCTGCCAGCGCCACAGCCCGTTGATGCAAAGGCGTTCGCGAGTGGGGGTGGTCTCCCTGAAAGCCTTGGCCGGGTCCCAAACCGCTTTGACGCCCGGCGGCAGCGCCACATCGGGCTGGTCTTGCGCTGCTCTCGCGCAGGGGAATGCGAGCATCCCCCACGCGACCGCGAGCAGGGCGAATGCGCGCGCAGCCCTAATGTAGCGGCAGGCATCTTGCCGCCCGGACCGGCGCACAAAGCCCTCGGCATAGCAACCAATCGAACGGCCATGCTGCCGCGCGAGACGCCCGGCTCTACGGCAGGCAAGATGCCTGCCGCTACGATGCAGAGCGGCGGCAGGGCGCGGATGCGCTCCCGCGAGCGGCAGGGCACATGGAAGTCTCGCGGAGGAGAATGCCAGGACATGAGGATTCAGAGGGCACATAGGATTTGATTGTTGTAACATTGTCCTCGCAAATGGCCAATGGCAAACGGCAGATGGCAGATCGCAGATCGCAGATCGTATCACGCATCACGTTTCACGTTTCATTTCAGCTTTTCCCCCTTCCCCCGCCCCTCCCTCTTCGGCAGCTCCATCAACCCCCTCCACATCCGGCACGCAAATCCGCGACGCCACCGGGCAGTTACGGTGCCCACTGCGCACGATAGTACCGTCGTGCCTCGAGCGCCGGCAAGGTCAGGTTCGTCGCAGCGCTCACCAGCGTGCTGGTCTGGACCGGCGACCAGTTCACCAGGTCGCTGGACGCTTGGATGGCGTAGCGCGCACCCGCCTGCCCCTCCAGGCGGAGTTTAAAGCTCGCAGGAGTGCTTAGGACCGGATTGTTCAACATGACCGGCAGGACTTCCCTGGCCAGGACCACCTCCCCGCCGTTGGGCACGACGTCGAACATGACGTAGTTCGTCGAGCCCACGTAGAGCATCTGCGCCGGCACCCGTTGGTCATTCTGCGAGACTGCGGCCCCCGGCCACCCCGCCGGCAGTGGCCGGCGCAGCGTGATCGGGTAGTTGAACACCGCGCTGTCGAGGGTGTTCGTCACCTGCAGACTGATGCGGTCGCCGTCGTTGCCGGTCTCCCCCACGAAGGCCGCGTTGCGTTCTTGGATGTACCGCACCACATTCCCAAACGTTTGCACCCAGAATTTGTTCTGGTTGGTGCTGAAGTAATTGACCGTTTGCTGCAGCGTGGCACTCGGCAGCGGCGAATATCCTCCGTCGCTGTCAAGCCCATGAATCAGAAAAACACACCAGCCTTTCGAGCTGGCGGCACTGTTGGCCAGCGACGTGAAGTTCTGCAGCGTCTGCACGGAACCCGCCGAGCCGCAGACGTAAGAGCTGATGCTCATGAAGTTGGCGGGCGTGCTCGGCATGATCTGGCCCGAGCAGGTCCGCGCGGCGAGGTAGTACTGGGCCGTGAGCGCGTCGTTGCCTTCCACGCAAAAGGGATAGGCCAGAGTCACGCATCTCTGGGTCGTCACATTGGCATTGATGGCATCCTGCGAGTTCTTCAACTCGGCGACCTGCTGCGCATCAGTCAACCCTCCGAGGCTGACGTGGGTCACCGTATGGCTCGCCACCTCATGCCCTCGGGCGGCGGCGTCTTGCAGCGTGGGCCACCCCGCGAAGAGTGTCCCCGTGCAGGAGAAGAGCGTCAGCTTGAACCCCGCTCGGTTGAACATCGGGATCGCCAGGACAAACTGGTTCGAGCAACTGTCATCAAACGTGAACGACAACGCCGCCGACCGGAAGGCCGGCCACGTTCCCATCTCGTAGGGAGGCGACACCGCCCCGGCCAGGCTGAACCAGGTGCTGAGTGCCAGAGTCAAACAGCAGCCGGCTCTGGTTTTCACCCCGGTGTGCTCCCGCTGGGCCACAAGTCCCAGACCTTGACCGTAAATCGTTCCATCCATCTCGTCTCCCATTTAACGCTTTCACCCCTTAACCATCAACTCTCAACCATCAGTCCTCGGGCTTGACCCCGGCCGGGCAAGGTGCACAATGCGGCACAAGCATGCTGAACGAGCGCCACGATCACACTCTTCGTAAGCCACTCCCGGCCGAACCGTCGCTCCCCTTAACGCGCCGCGCCTTTCTTGCGCGCGCCACCACCAGCGCTCTCGCGCTCACCTGCGGCGCCATGGCCGTCCGGGCGGCGGAGAACGCGGCCGCAGGCAACGAGCGTGAGCTGATTGAAGCGGCCCTTCCCGCGCGCGCCTTCGCGACACCGCGCAAGCCCCGCAAGCTGCTTATCTTCGATCTGAACGTGAACTACGGCGGGCATGGCTCCATCCCGACGGCGAATCTCGCGTTCGAGCTGATGGGCCGGAAGACCGGGGCGTTCGACACGGTGGTCAGTCATGATCCCGAGGTATTCCGGCCTGAGAGCCTGCGCCAGTTCGACGCCGTGTTCTTCAACAACACGGTCGGCAACCTCTTCACGGACCCGGCGCTGCGTCAGAGCCTGGTGGAATTCGTCTATAGCGGCGGCGGGATGATGGGAGTGCATGGGACATCAGTCGCCTTCACTCAATGGCCGGGCGCGGTCGAGGATTGGCCGGAATTCGGGCTGATGCTCGGTGCGCGGGGGGCGATTCACCGCGCGAGCAACGAGCATGTCTTCATCAAGCTCGACGACCCGGCGCATCCCTTGAACCAGGCTTTTGGCGGCCAGGGGTTCGACTACCGGGACGAGTTCTTCCGCGCGCAGGCGCCTTACTCGCGGAAGCGGGTGCGCGTGCTCTTCAGCATCGACAACGACAAGACCGACTTCCAGCAGGACCCCCGCTTCACCAAGCCCGAGCGCGCCGACAACGACTACGCCCTCGCCTGGGTGCGCCATTACGGCCGCGGCCGGACGTTCTACTGCACCATCGCGCACAATCCGTATGTGTTCCACGATCCGAAGCTGCTGCCGTTCTACCTGGCGGCGGCGCAATTCGTCCTGGACGATCTCCCGGTGCCGACGATTCCGAGCGCCAGCCTCACTCCGGCCATCCGCGCCCAGGAGAAGCTTGGCTGGCGGCTGGGCATCGAGGCCTACACCTTCCACAAGTTCTCGCTCTTCGAGGCCATCGAGAAGACCGCCGCGCTGGGCCTGCCGTTCATGGGTGGCCTCAGCTTCCAGAAGGTCAGCGACACTATCCCCAAAAACTTCGAGCCGGGGCTTTCCGACGACGAGTTGCGGCAAGTCCGGTTCAAGCTCGATGCGGCGGGCGTGCGCCTGCTCACGTATTACATCCAGGACATTCCCGGCGACGAGGCGGGCTGCCGGAAGGTGTTCGAGTTCGGTCGCAAGATTGGGATCAGGACGTTTATGTCCGAGCCGAAGCCCGACGCGCTCGACATGGTGGAGAAGTTCTGCGACGCCTACGATATCAACGTCGCCTTGCACAACCACGACGCGAAGGCCTCGCCGGTCTATTGGCAGCCGGAGGGCATCCTGAAAGCTTGCGAAGGCCGCAGCAAACGTCTGGGTGCCTGCGCGGATCTCGGCTACTGGATGCGCTCGGGCATCGACCCTATCCAGGCGGTACGGCAGTTGAAGGGGCGCCTGATAACGGTGCAGATGCACGATCTCCATGCGCCCGGCGCCGACGGACACGACGTGCCTTGGGGCACCGGCGTCGGCAAAACCGGGGCGTTTCTCAAGGAACTGCACCAGCTCGGCATCCGGCCGACCATGTTCGGCCTGGAGTATTCCTACAACTGGCTGGAATCCAAGCCGGAGATTGCCAAGTGCATTGCCTTCTTCAACCAGGTCAGCCTCGACCTCGCGAGCAGCGGGTAATCAGCAAATGCAACCGTCTGCTCACCTAAACCGACTGCATGCAAAAGAAAACCACAGATGGACACAGATGAACACAGATAAGGAGGACTCCCCAAGACCGCGCTTTCCCAGGGTGGAAATCCATTCACCGAACAATGGCTCAAAGCAAGGCGAAGCCGGACCGGAGTCTAGCCCTCAGAATCTGTGTCCATCTGTGTCCATCTGTGGTTGCACTGAATTGTCACGGCCAGGCCTGACCCGCCGCGCATTTCTCCGGCGCAGCGTAGCCGCTTCGCTGCTGGCGGTGCCTTGGATCATCCCGGCATCTGCGCGCGGCGGCAACGGCGCCGTCGCCCCCAGCGAGCGCATCAACGTCGGTCTCATTGGCCGCGGCGCCATGGGCAGCGGGCATCTGCACGTGCTCGCGGGCCACAAGGAAACCCAACTGGTCGCCGTGTGCGACGTGGACCGCGTCCGCCGCGAGCCGGGCGCGCGTCAGGCAGACGAAATCTGCGCGGCGCAGCGCGGCACGGGCAAGTATCCCCGTTGCGCGGCCATCAACGACTACCGTGAACTCCTGACGCGTCCGGACATTGATGCGGTGCTCATCGCCACGCCAGACCACTGGCACTCACTCCTGGCGATTCACGCCGCGCAAGCGGGCAAGGACGTTTATTGCGAAAAGCCGGTGTCGCTCACCATCCGGGAAGGACGTGAAATGGTGAACACGATGCGCCGTTACGCGCGTGTCTTCCAAACCGGCACGCAATACCGCTCCATCCCCACCATCCGGCAGGTGTGCGAGTTCGTGCGCGCGGGCGGACTCGGCCAGGTGAAGTCCGTCTTCACCATCTGGATGAAGACCAATGTCCCAACCATCGGCCCATCCGATGTGCCGCTCGATCCCGCGCTGCCGGCCGAGCCGACACCGGAGGGATTGGACTGGGATCTGTGGGTCGGGCCGGCGTCGTGGCGCCCCTACAACTCGGCCTACCACCGCAACCCAATCCCTGGGGTGGTGCCGTGGGTGTTCTGCGACGCCTTCGGCGCGGGCGCGATCACCGGCTACCACTCCCATGCGGCGGACGTCATTCAATATGCCATCGGCATGGAAACCAGCGGCCCGGTGGAAATCATCCATCCCTCGAGCGGGCAGTTCCCCACGCTGACCTGCCGCTATGCCAACGGGGTGCTCCTGCATCACGTGGAGAGTTGGGGCCAGGTGAAGGACCTCTACCACGCCGTGCCCGCCGAGGCGCGGCTCGAGGGGTTGTTCGGCGGCCTGTTCGTCGGCGAACGCGGCTGGATCACCTCCATGTCCGGCTCCGGCCCGGTGGAAGGCGGCCCGGAAGGCATCCTGCGCGAGCTGAGCCTGACAACCCGCCAGGTGAACATTGGCGCCAACAACCATCATGCCAACTGGTTCGAGTGCATTCGCTCGCGCCTGCGGCCGAGCGCCCATGAGGAAATCGGCCATCGCTCCGCGTCCCTGGGCCACCTCGTAGCCCTATCCTACCAGCTCAAACGCAGCTTGCGTTGGGACCTGGCGAAGGAGGTTTTCCTCGGAGATGATGAGGCCAACCGCCTGCTCTCCCGCGCCCGTCGCGAGCCCTGGCTGGCATGAATTGTGCATTTGACCGGAATGGCACTTAGTTAAGGTGTAAATCACTCGCCAACAATCGCTTGTGAGGGCTTATGGCTTCCCAGGCTCAATGGCCGCTAAATCGGGAATACTCGTGGCCCAGCCGTACCCGGGGTAGCCTCAGGGTAGCCTCGGGGTAGCCTCGGGGTAGCCTCGGGGTAGCCTCGGGGTAGCCTCGGGGTAGCCTCGGGGTAGCCTCAGGGTAGCCTCAGGGTGGCCTCAGGGTGCCTACCGGCTGGCTAC
>PLZQ01000538.1 GCA_003152225.1 Limisphaerales bacterium
TCCGCAGATAGCTCTCGCTGGCGGGCGCTTTGCCGATGCAGATGGCTTCGTCCGCCATCTGAACGTGCATCGAGTTGGCGTCCGCTTCGGAATAGATCGCGACCGTGCGGATGTTAAGTTCCTTGCACGCGCGGATGATGCGTACGGCGATTTCCCCGCGATTCGCAATCAGAATCTTCTCAAACATGCCTAAAGACGTTGGAGCGTTGGAGGGTTAGACGAAGCCGCCCGGCTCGCGATACTCGATGACGGGTCAGGATGGGCGGATCTTAAACAGGGCCTGGCCGAACTCCACCGGTTTAGTGTTCTCGACCATGACCTGGGTAATCACGCCCTTGGCCTCCGCCTTGATCTCGTTCATCACCTTCATCGCCTCGATGATACAGACGACTGTCTCGGGGCCGACCTCCGAGCCCACTTCAATATACGGCGCCGATTCAGGGGATGGGGCTCGGTAGAAAGTGCCAATCATGGGGGATTTGATTTCGACTTCGTTGCTGGCAGGCGGTGGGGGCGCGGCAGCCGGAGCAGGAGCAGGAACTGTCGCTGGCGCGGCATAAGTCGTCACAGAACCATCCTCGGAAGTAATTGCGGTCCCGCCGCCGTTTGTCCCCCGCTTGAGCCTGATCTTGAAGTCATCCTTCTCAAGCTCGAACTCCGTTACGGAGTTCTTCTTCATCAGGTCAATAATGGCCTTTATGTCTTTTAAGTCCACAGCCGTTTGTTGTTAGAGTCTATGTCCGTGTTGGCTTCCTGGCCTATGCGCGGTTGATTTAATTGCGGGCGAGGGTAACGAACCCGCCAAAAGCCGTCAACAGGTAAATAGAGGCGTGTTTGCGAACGGCCAACCCGACAGAAGCCGGGCAAAAAACCATTCCCAAAGGCCATTCTTTACCTCTCGTTAACGTTAACCGCTGCGTCCACGGCCAAAACATACGAATTTGCCCCGAATCCAACAATTTGCCCGCGGCATACCGGCGCGATGAGCGACTTATGCCGGAATTCCTCCCTGGCATGGACGTTCGAGAGGTGGATTTCAATCGTCGGTATCCCCACGGCCACGATCGCATCCCGGAGGGCGACGCTAGTATGGGTGTAGGCGGCGGCGTTCAGGGCGATCACGTCGAATTGCCCCTTAGCCTGCTGGATCCAGCCGACTAACTCCCCTTCCAGGTTGGACTGGCGGAATTCCACACTGGCCTTCAATTCCCTGGCCCGGGCGCGGACTTTGGCCTCCACGTCCGCCAAAGTGGCACGTCCATACACTTCCGGCTCCCGCTGGCCAAGCAGGTTAAGATTCGGGCCGTTCAAGAACAGGATCTTCATTCCGTGGCCAAAGCCTAACGAATTTGGACGAGATTGTCGAATGGATTTGTGCTTAACGTGGCGGGGCGCTCAGCAATGAGTGTCCGGGCCTGGGGTTTGAGGCGTCGTTGAGCGCTTCAGGGCCAGCAGCCAGCCCAGAAAGGTGAAGGCCGGCCAGGCCACCGACGGGATATAGAGCCCGAACTCAACCAGACTCTGCAAACTCCACCCCAGTACCCCAAGCCAAACCGAGAACATCAGCCAATCATCCCGTCCTGGGGCCGCAGTCTTCCTTGCCTTTGGATAGCCCCGTGTCAGTGCGGCGACAATGAACAGGACGTAGGCCAACAATCCCGGCATCCCTGAGTCGGACGCCTGTTCGAGGTAGTCGTTGTGCACCAGGCGCGCCATCTCGGATTCCGGCCGTTTAACCTTCTGATAAGCGATGGCGAACGTCCCCGGCCCGCTGCCGAAGAAAGGCTTAACTTTGGCCGTCTGCACCGCTGCCCGCCAGTAATCGAACCGGGCACTGACGCTGGTTGCCCCCTTCTGGAAAAACGCTGAGTATTTCCAGAAAAAGCCTCCCAGTCCGGCAAGCAAGACGCCGATCACCAGGACGACCTTGAGCTGCCGGCTAAAAGGCACCCGCAGCAGCGCCANNGAAGATGCGATTGCTGGAGATCTTCTTCAGATAGTCCGGCGGCACGTCCTTCATGTAGGGATAGACGTGTTGAAAGAAATAATCGCGCGACTCCTTCAGCCCGCCGAATTGCTGCTCCCAGCCGACGGCCAGGACCAGTGCAAACCCGCTCAGCAAACCCACCCAGAACCACCCAATCCGCTGCACCCGGGTCAGCGAAAAATAGCCAAGGTAAAAACAGACCACGCAAGCTGCGAAATGCCGCAAAGTAGGCGCGGTGAGGCCGGGATCGGCCGACCGCGTGCCGGAAATGAATTGCCAAACCAGCCAGAGCAGGGGCAACCCAACCAGCCATCCCGGCGCAGCCGACTTCCAGCGCGCAGCCGCGATCCCGGCGACTCCGACCGGAACCAGCAACCAATACGCCCAGGCAATCGGCCAGGGATACCCCAGCAGGAACTCCCAATAGTTCGAGGGGGCGGTCACCCATTTCTCGGTGATAGGCGGGTTGCCGAACTTCAGCAGCGCCAACCCCAGAAATGCGCCAAACAGCCCGGCAAATATGGACGGCAACAACCCTTCGGCAGTTGTTCCCTCTGATCGCGGTTGGGATTTCATGGGCCGGGCTGGCTGTTTCCCAATCGGGCTGGCGCTACAAGTGCAGCTTGAGCAGCCCGACCTCCAGGGCCAGCGCCTCCTGGACGTTCGTGCTCAGCCAGCGCTGGAGCTGTTCCATGACGCGCAAGTTCTCCATGGCCTGCTTGGGCGAAATCCTCTGCGCCACGCGCTGCGTCCCCGCCATTTGAGGAAAAACCAGCAAACTCTCGGAGGAGTCGATGGTTGATGGTTGATGGTTGATAGTATCCGGCGCCGCACCGCCTGCTCCGATGGTGGGCTCTACGCTCTCGACTTTAGACTTTAGACCTTGGCCTTGGCCGAGCGTCTGCACCCACACATCCCGCAGCCACCATTGCATCGCCAGGAGGAAATCCGCCCGCTGTCGGCGATATTCCGCTTCAATGGCCGCTTTCAGCTCCTGGTCCCATTTGTCACGCAGTTGCTCCTCCACGTCTTCGTACTTCTCCAAAGGCGAACGTGCGGTGAGCGTTTCGTCGATAGATTCCTTCACCGCATTTAGCTTCTTGAGCAACACGTCCATGAGGCGATAACGCCCCAGCAGGCTCTTCTGGTCGGCTGCCGCCATTTCGCTGAACGACGCCAGCCATTCCAGTTGCGGCGGCGCCAGTTGCTGCGGCCCTTCCCCGGCGAAGTTCAGCCGCAGGCAGCGTGACCGAATCGTCTCGATCACCCGCTGCGGCTCCGTGGTCAGCAGAATCAGGACGGAATGCGGCGGCGGCTCTTCCAGCGTCTTGAGAAAGGCATTGGCTGCCTCCACATTCATTCGGTCGGCGGCGACGATGACGGCTACCTTATACTGGCTCTCCGTGGGCTTGAGATTGACCGCGTCCAGCAGCACCCGCGGCGGGCTGTCATCCCGCCGCACGATCTGGCGGATCCTGATCTGGCGCAGCTTCGATTCTGGCCGCACCCAGAAGACATCCGCGTGATTGCCGTGCTCGATCTTCTGGCAATTGAGGCACCGGTCGCAGCAGTCAACGGCCACGCCGCCCCGCTTGACCGGGTGGAGGCAATTGAGCGTCTTGGCCAACGTGCGGGCCAACACCTCCAATTGGTCGAGCTGGTGGCCGGTGAACAGGTAGCCGTGCCCCAGCCGCCCGCGCTCCAGCGAGCGCTGCAGCAACTCCACGCCCTGTTCCTGTCCTGCAAAGTCTTTGAATGCCATCGCGCTTCTTATAATTCCGCCGCCCAAAGAAGGGAAGAAGACAATTCACATAGTTCGCGCTGGAGTGGCCTGCAGGCGGCCTTGGCACCAAACAAAACACCGGCCACACTTCAAGTGTGGCCGGTGGCCAAGACGAGCGACGGCGCGGCGCCGTGCCGGGCAGCTTAGGGCGTGCTGTTAAGCCGGAAGTAGGTGTTGGTGGCGCCGAGCGGCAGGTACAGCACATTGGTCAACGTGCTGCCCGCTACCGGGGTCCACGTAGCCGGCGGCCTCAGATCGCCGGTGGACTCAAGCGTGGCGCCGATAAGACTGGCCTGCCAGCTCACCACCCAGTTCGAGCCCGAGACGGCGTTGGTCAGGACTCCTCGCCCGGGGGGCGTCGGACTGAAGTTGCTGAACAAGGCCTCGGTCGTCAGTCCGACATTATGAGACGTGACCGCCAGGCCTACGAGCACGGTATCCGGAAACCCGTCGGCCGTTGTATCCAGCGCCGTCATCGGCGTCCAATCCTGGCCGTTCGACCCGCAATAGCCCGTGAAGATGGGTCCCTTCCTTTGCAACCGCAGCCAGTTGGTTGGGTAGGTGGCTCCGGGACGCGGAGCCGCCGGAGACACGGCGGTCGCGCCCTGGGTTTCACGGTATTCGACGAAGTTGTTATTGCGGGTCGGGTCAGCGCTGAACCCTCCTGACATGTAGAAGGGATCATCGTATGATGGGTAACCGAAGATGGGAACTCGCGCCATGATGCCGGCTTTGGCCGCGGGATCCGTGATTAGCAAAGACTGCAACATCACTCTGACATCGAAATCGCCCGTAACATTGCTGCAAACGAACTCGAATGCGTCCTGTGCGTTGATGATGTCCGCCCCATCCGCATAGACCTTGATCAGCGTGTTGGTGCCATAC
>PLZQ01000205.1 GCA_003152225.1 Limisphaerales bacterium
GCGTTGGCTTTATTAACCCGGCCATCTATACCATCGGCCGGTCGTCCAGTTATGCCTCGGCTTTTCACGACATCACGACCGGCAACAATGCTAACGGCTGCTGCGGAACCGCGAGCTTCTTCGCCGCCCCCGGCTACGACCTCGCGACCGGCTGGGGCACGCCCAACGGGAGCAACCTCATCTCCGCCCTGCTCACGCCGCCGGTCCCGTTCCGTATTACGCCGGCGACATCCCTCACGTTCACGGGCCCGTTCGGCGGCCCCTTCCGGCCAGCAGCGCGGGGTTACACGCTAACCAACGACAGCAATGCCCCTTTGAGCTGGACGCTGGCCAATGCGGCCGCCTGGCTTAGCGCCACCCCGTCCGGCGGCAACCTGACGAATGGCGGCCCGGCTGGCACCGTCACCGTCACCCTGACTGCGGCAGCGAACAGCCTGCCCGTCGGCAGCTACAGCGCCACGCTGTGGTTCACCAACGTGAATTTGACCAACCTGAATGAGCGGTTGGGCCAGAGCCGTCAGGTCACCCTGGACATCGTTGCGCCGCCGATGATCACCGCGCAGCCCACAAACCAATCGGTATTGCAAGGCATGACGGCCAGCTTCACCGTTGGCACGGCGAGCAGCGCCTCGGCTTCCTACCAGTGGCAATACGACAACGGTCTGGAGGTGATTGACGTGGCGGACGATACGGACGTGTCGGGCTCCAAAACCAGTACGCTGGTCATTCGGAATACCGCCCCTGAGGATGCCGGAGCATACTCGGTGATTGTGAGCAACGCGGCGGGAACGGTCTCCAGCGTCGAGGCGTTCCTGGCGGTCTTCCCCTGGCGCCCGGTGATCACCGCTCAACCTGTCGATCAGACGGTCCTGGGGGGCCAAGCGGTAACGTTTACCGTGAAGGCGGTCGGAAAGGAGCCGCTGTTCTATCGTTGGCAAAGGAACAGCAGCAACTTAAGCGATGGCGGCAATCTATCCGGCGCGACCTCGAGCAGCCTGACCCTCCACAGCGCCTCGTTGGCCGATGCAGGAACTTATTCGGTCGTAGTGAGCAATGCGGACGGAGTGGCGGCCAGTTCCGGGGCGTTGCTGACGGTTGTAGCCATCACCGGGCCGGGGACCAGTCTGACCACGGCATATTCCTTCACGGGAGGAACCGATGGCGCCAACCCGAATGCCCTGCTGCGAGTCGTCAACGGCAGTTTCTATGGCACGACTCAACACGGCGGAACGAATCTAGCCGGCACCGTATTTCAAATGACTGCCGGCGGCGCGGTCACAGATCTTTACTCGTTTACCGGTGGCGACGATGGCGCTACTCCATTTGCCGCGCTGGCACAGGGGCCGGATGGCAACTTCTACGGCACGGCGTTCCAGGGCGGCGCGTATGATAATGGCACAGTATTCAGGGTCACGTCGAGCGGCGTCCTGTCCAACCTGATTTCGCTGAATATCACCAATGGCGACCTGCCGTATGCCGGCTTGACGCTGGGCGACGATTTGAACTTCTACGGCACGACCTACCAGGGCGGAGCCGGGAGCCGTGGCACGGCCTTCCGGGTTTCCACCAATGGCTCGCTGACGGCGCTGTATTCGTTCAACAATGGCCTGGCGGGAGGCTTTCTGGCGGCGGGGCTGCTCCGCGGCAGCGATGGCTCTTTCTACGGCACTACCTACAAAGGCGGCGCGTACGGGTATGGCACCGTGTTCCGAATTGCGGCCGATGGCGCGCTAACCACCCTGGCTGCCTTCGATCAGACCAATGGCGCCTATCCGCTGGCCGAACTGGTGCAGGACGCCGCCGGCACGCTCTATGGCACGACAACAAGCGGCGGCGCTTACACCAATGGCGCCGTCTTCCGCCTCGACTCGGCGGGCGTGCTCAGCAGGCTTTATTCATTTGGGGGCAGCAGCGATGGCGGTTTCCCGGCCGCCGGTCTGCTCCAGGGGAGCGACGGCAACTTCTACGGCACGACCGCCTACGGCGGCGCGTACGGCTTCGGCACCGCGTTCAGATTGGCCCCCGATGGCGCGCTCACGACTCTCGCAGCGTTCGACGGCTACGCCGGCGCGAATCCCCAGGCGGCGCTGGTCGAGAATGCGGACAGGAGTTTAGTTGGGACGACTCAAAACGGCGGCGCGAGCAACGCAGGCGTCATCTTTCGGCTCAGCTTCAGCGGCGCGCCCCAGATCACGACCCAGCCCGCCAGTCAGTCGGTGTATTCGGGAGAATCCGCGAGGTTCAGCGTGGCGGTGTTCGGCGCCAGCCCGTTGTCGTACCGGTGGCAGAAGAACGGAACCAACCTGGTGGATGGAGACAATATCTCCGGCTCGACCAATCGCATCCTGAACTTCAGCAGGGTGACCACCAATGATGTCGGCAATTATTCCGTGCTTGTGAGCAACGCCGTCGGCTCCACGAACAGCGCCGGCGGGTTCCTCCAGGTCTTGACCGGTCCCCCCCTCCTCACGAGCCAGCCAGCCAGCCAGGCGGTGTTTGTGGGAGAGAGCCTGACCTTTAGCGTGGGGGTGACTGGCCCCAAACCGGTATTCTATCAGTGGCGGAGAAACGGCACTAACCTGGTCGAGGGGGGCAACCTGTCCGGCTCAACCAATGGGACGCTGGCCCTAACCAACGTGGCTCTGGCCGACGCGGGGACCTACTCCCTGCAGGTTCGCAACGAGTTCGGATCAACGAACAGCGCGGACGCTTCCCTCGTCGTAACATCATCCCCACCCATTATTGTCCTGGCACCGACCAACCTGACGCTCCATCCCGGAGACACAGCGATATTCACAGTCGTGGCCGACGGCAATAAGCCATTATGCCTCCAGTGGCAACACGGCAACGGGCTTTCGGTGACCAATTTAGCCGCTGCCGTCTGCAGCCTTTCCGGCTCGCTCAGCAACACCTTGACGCTAACCAATGTCACCGAAGCCGACAGCGGCACCAATACCGTCGTCGTCAGCAACGGCCTTGGTTCAACGAACGTTCCCGCAGTGCTGACCGTTGTTCCAGTGAGCGCAGCGGGGACGCGGCTGGTCACGCTGCACTGGTTCAGCAGCACCAGCGGCGGCGGCGGTTGGCCCCCCAACGGCCTGGTGTGCGCCACCAATGGCGACCTTTATGGCACGACCCAATTTGGGCGGGCTGGCAGCCCCTCGGGTTTGGGCACGGCTTTCCGCCTGACCACCAACGGGGTTCTGACCACCCTCGTCTCGTTCTCCGGCGCCAGTGGCTCCGTGCCGCAAGCCGCGCTGGCCCAGGGCAACGATGGGAATCTCTACGGCACCACGAAATTCGGGGGGACTAACTTCGTCGGCAATGTGTTCCAAATGACCCCGGAGGGCGGGCTCACCAACCTGTACTCCTTTACGGATGGCGCCGATGGGAGTTATCCCGTTGCCCCGCTGCTGCCGGCGACCGACGGCGACCTCTATGGAACGACGCCAGCCGGCGGGGACTACGCCTATGGTAACGTATTCAGAATCACGCCCACCGGCGCATTTACCAATCTTTACTCATTTACCGGCGGCATTGACGGCAACGGTCCCACCGGCGCGCTGGTGCAGGGGGCTGATGGCAATTTCTACGGCCTAACGCCCTACGGCGGCGCCTATGGCAAGGGCAATGCCTTCAGCATCACCCCCGGCGGTGTGCTTACCACCATTTACTCATTTACCGGTGGCCGCGACGGCAACACGCCAGCCGGGGCGCTGGTCGAAGGCCCGGATTTCAACCTCTACGGCGCCACTACCCTGGGCGGGCTGGGCAATGCGGGCACAGCATTCAAGCTCACTCTGAATGGTGTGCTGACTACCTTGCACTCCTTTGGTGATTTCGTTAACAAGGACGGCCTTCATCCCGGCGCCGGGCTGGTGCAGAGCATCGATGGAAACCTGTATGGCACCACCGCCTCCGATCTCGTCAAGGGTTATGGCACGGTGTTCCGGGTGGCGGCTGACGGCAGCACGTTCGCCACGCTCGCCTATTTCGACGGCTTCGATGGCGGAGCCACCCCGGCAGCCGCGCTCGTCGAGGACGCCAATGGTGATCTGTATGGCACCACCAGTAAGAACGGCCTGAGTGGCCGAGGCACCGTTTTCAAGCTCAGCTTCGTTGGCCCGCCCCAAGTCACGAGCCAGCCTGCCGCCCAAGGATTGCCGGTGGGTGGGAACGTGACACTCAGCGTAGCGGAGACTGGCGCCAGGCCATTTACCTATCAGTGGCTGAAGAATGGCACCAACCTGTTGGACGGCGGCAATCTGTCCGGCTCGACCAACCGCATCCTGCACGTCGCCAACGCCTCCCTGACCGATGCCGGCACCTACTCCGTGATCGTTAGCAACGCTCTCGGTTCGGCGACCAGCGCCGGGGCGCGTGTGGCGGTGGTCTATCCTCCGGTGTTTTTGTCCGCAGTCCGATCAAATTGCACGCTCACTCTCACCTGGAGCGCCGTGCCGGGGCAACGGTATCGACTCCAGTCCAATCCCACTTTGGCGGCTTCCGACTGGACGTTTCAGGGCGGTTTCATCACCGCCAACAGCAGCGTCACCACAGCTTCCGACAACGTCTGTACCAATGCCCGAAAGTTCTATCGCGTTATCCTGTTCCCGTAGCCTCAACCCAGAGCGGAACGTTCTTGGTCCCGCAGACGCCCCGTCGAGCTCAACGGTTCCGGGAATCGCCCAGTTCGCAGGTTTGAAAGCAGGGGGAGGAATGATTCGCTCGCGCACCTGAGCGGAGCAGAGCTTACTTCGCTGTGACCGTCGCGCGGGCCAGGTGTTCGAGGTCAGCGTTGCCTGGCTGCTCGGTCTTATTCACGCTGACCTGGTAAGTGCGCGAGTCTCGGTACCGCCATATATCCGAATGACCATCCGCGAAGCTAAGGGAGTAGCTGAAGTTGTGGCGATGGTCGGACATGGCGGGTAGATCAAACCAGATGCCGGCAGCGGGGTCGGTGACGAAGAATCCGTCATCAATGCTGCGCTCATCCTGTTCCAGCAGGACCCACATTTGCTCAGGCCGCGGGATTTCCGCGTACTTCGAGTAGAAGGGAATAGAATTCTCGGGCGTGGCCGTGGACGGAATGGGTCCTACATTCGGATCGCGAGCGCCCATGAAGCAATTCATCGAGTAACTCCGCACGGTTTGGACCACTTGCCCGTTAATCGTGACACCTTGATCGGCCGGGCAATGGTAGATGGGAACGGTCTGGTTATAAGGGTAGAGCTTGCCTTTGCGTATCAGATCCGCATTGCCCGCCTCGTCCAGCTTGGTCATATCGCCCTGCACCCACACTTCCGGATTGTTAACGGGGTAGGACTCCGTCAGGTAATCATTGTTCTCATCCCGGTACATGAGCCAAGAGAAGCCGAGTTGGCGCAGATTGGAGAGACAGGTAGTGCGCTGAGCCTTGATCTTGGCTCTGCCCAAGATAGGGAGAAGTAGTGCGGCCAATATGGCAATCGTTGCGATTACTGTCAGAAGCTCGATGAGCGTAAAGCCCCGAACTCCGATTGTCTGCCGCGAATTCATATTCGCTGGTGCTACGGTCATTGCCGGTATCCGTTCACGAAGGTAGCGTCCGAAACAGCCCGGTGCAAGCACTATTTCCGGTTTTCTTGAAGCCATTCTGGGTGTCAGGTCTCCCACCGCTCCAAGAGCTCTCTCCGCCGCTCAGCCAAAACCCAGCAGCCGGCCCCCCAAGTGCGTAAGAAAGGCCAGGCCCCAGGCCAATACCCCCATGTACAACCATTGGAAAAACGGCCATTTCCATGAGTTGGTCTCACGATGCACTATGGCGACGGTGCTGACGCACTGCAAGGCGAACACGTAAAAAACCATGAGGGTGACAGCCGTGAGCGGGGTATAAACGCGGGTGCCATCCGGTCGTCTCTGGGCCTGAAGGGTCTGGGCCAGGCTGGTCATGCTGGAGGGGACTGCGTCGGATTTGCCAACGTTATAAACGGTGGACATGGTGCTGACGAAGACCTCACGGGCCGCAAAGCTGGTGATGATGCCAATGCCAATCTTCCAATCGAAGCCGAGCGGGGCAATCGCCGGCTCGATGAGCCGTCCCAGGCGGCCGGCAAAACTCTCGCGCAGCCGGGCGCCCGCGGCCTGGCTGTCCACTGTAGCCGATGGCCCGGGCGCGGCGGCCGGCGATTCGGGCGGCGCGGTTTGGGCCAGTTGGGTCGCGGGGAGCGGGCGCTGTTCACCGGCAGCGGTTTGGGTCGCCGTGCTATGCGGATAGGTAGCGAGGAACCAGAGCAGGATGTTGATGCCGAGAATGACGGTGCCGGCGCGGCGCAAGAAAAGTTTGGAGCGGTCCCACATGTGGCGGACGACGACGCGCAACAAGGGACGCTTGTAAGGCGGCAGCTCCATGATCAGCATCGGCGTTTCGCCTTTCAGCAGGGTCTTCTTGAACAGCCAGGCCATGAGCAGCGCCACCACGATGCCGAGCAAGTACATGGAAAGCATCGTCAAGCCGGGCAGCTTAAGGAAGCCGAGCACGGTGAGATTGGGAATGCACGCGGCGATGAGCAATGTATAGACTGGCAAACGCGCGGAGCAGCTCATCAGCGGCGCGACCAGGATGGTTACGAGGCGGTCTTTGGGGCTTTCGATGGTGCGCGTGGCCATGATGCCGGGGATCGCGCAGGCAAATGAACTGAGCATCGGGATGAAACTCTTCCCGTGCAGGCCCACCTTGCTCATCAGGCGGTCCATCAGGAAGGCGGCGCGCGCCATGTAACCGGTGTCTTCGAGAAAACCGATGAAGAGAAAGAGCAGCAGAATCTGCGGCAGAAACACGACGACCGCGCCCACGCCGGCAATCACGCCGTCCACCACCAGACTGTTCAATTCGCCGGGGGGAATCAGGTGGCCAATTACCCCGCCGAGCCAGTCCACGCCGTTTTGCAGGGCCTCCATCGGGATGCGCGCGAAGGTGAAGATGCTCTGGAACATCAGCATCATAATGCCCACGAAGATCAGTGTGCCCCAAACTCTATGCGTCAGGGTGCGGTCAAGCTTGTCGCTAAAGTTCTCGCCCGGCACCGCCGACTCGGTCGTCACGGCGCGCTCGATGGCCGCGACGCCCACGTAACGGCCTTCGATGGTCGCTCCCCGCCAGTCAATGCCGGCGGCGTCGAGGCGGCCGCGGGCAGCGGAGACGGCTTCCTGGATGGGCGCCGGGTAATGCTTCAGGCTGGAGGCGAGCGCCTTCTCGTTGCCGAGGATAAGCAGCGCCTCGGCTGAGGCTTGCCCACGCCGCTCGCGGAAGTTTTTGGCCAGCAACGCGGCAATAGCAAGTGCCTCCGCTTTGAGCAGCGCAGGCAGCTCGGCGAAGAGGCGCGGCTTGGCCCGGGGCGGAGCCTGAAGCGAGGACAGGATAGCCTGGCGCAGTTCGGCCAGTCCGTGGCCGGTGCTCGCCACCAGCGGCAGCACGGGAACGCCGAGTTCACCGGCCAGTTTCCCGGCGTCAATCTCGTGCCCGTTCTCCTGCGCCACATCAATCATGTTCAGCGCAATCAGCGTCGGATACCCCAGCTCGATCACCTGAGTGGCGTAGTAAAGGTTGCGCTGCAAATTCGAGGCATCCACCACCACCACGATCTCCGCGGGCGCGGGCAATTCGGGCAGCCGGTGGAGCAGCACGTCGCGCGAAATCTGCTCGTCGAGCGATTGCGGGCTGAGGCTGTAGGTGCCGGGCAAATCCAGCACGCGCGCGTTTAAGCCGGCGGGCGCCCCGAGCAGCCGGCCTTCCTTACGTTCCACCGTCACGCCGGCGTAATTGCCGACCTTGGCGCGGAGACCGGTCAAGGCGTTGAACAGAGTCGTCTTGCCGGAGTTGGGATTGCCGGTCAGGACGATGTACGGAGGCGCAGCCGGACCCGGTTTGGGAGCGGGCTTCGTTGCCGAGCCGGTGGAGGTGGAACCGGCCGCAGCAGCCTCAGTGGGCAAGACGGGCTGCTCCTGGCCGCTGGAGGATGCTGCCCCAGGTTTAGCCATTGGCTTGCACCAGAATCTGTTCCGCCTCGTGCTTGCGCAGGGTCAAATGGTAGCCGCGCACCTTGATTTCGACCGGGTCGCCCATCGGAGCGAACCGCACTAACTCAACCTTTGTGCCGACCAGCAATCCCATCTCCATCAGGCGCGGACGGCTTGCGGGCGGCAGTTTGATCTCGACGACGGTGACGGTGGCGCCAAGGGCGACTGAAGTCAGCGGTTGGAGAATGGGTGGCATAGCTTCCTGGGTTCCCGAAGCAGCGCCGGTCAGCGCTTCCGCACTGCGGCAGGGACCGCCTGCACCATAATCGAGTCGGCGAGCTTCCCGGAAATGGCCAGCCGCGCGTTGCAGACCTGGCAGATGAAGTTGGATTTCCCGGCCAGCAGTTTGATTCGTTGCTCCTCGCGGAAACCCAGTTCCCGCAGCCGGCTCGACACCTCGGGCGCCGTGGAAAGCCGTTTGATGCAAACCACCGCACCGGCCTGGATGCGGCTGAGGGGACACACCTCGGTTCCAGCACAGCGGCCCTCGATAATCTCGAATTCAGGCGTCGTTTTCTGTTTCACCGCGGCAAAGCTAGGGCAATTGAGACAGGGTTGCAAGAGCGATTCGCGGGAAAAGACCAAAGCAAGCCGGCGAAACGCACAACCGATTGAAAATCAATATGTTCCATTCGTTATCGCAATCCGGGGCAGTTCCCTTCCCGAAGCACCCCAACACAAGGCAGAATGCACCAAGCCCCGCCAAAGCCGCCCAAAGCCACTTCAAAGCCACCCCAAAGCGTGTTGAGAGGCAACCGATTGCGACCTAAGCCAGTGTTACTACCTTGGGGTAACGGTGGGGTAACGGTGGCGGAACCTTGGGGGAAAGCAATCAATAGCCAACCGATTGCGTCCCCAATGCTACCTCAAAGCCTGGGAACGGCTCGAAGTTAAGGTGAGAACCCGGCGTGTCCGGGTTGGGTGAAGTGCTTGAAGGCGCCGATGCGGTGAGTTAAAATCCGGCCCATTAAGCGGAGTATTACCGGTCTAAAGTGCGTTTATGCGATCATTTGAGAGCCTTACGGAGCAGGAGATTCTTGCGCTCGCCATTTCCCAGGAGGAGGAAGACGCGCGGATCTATGACGATTTTGCGGACGGGCTGAAGGAGAATTACCCAGCCCAAGCGGAGAAGTTCACCCAAATGCGGCGCGAGGAGGACGGGCATCGGCATCGGCTGATCGAGCTTTACCGGGACCGGTTCGGCGAGCACATACCGCTGATCCGGGGGCAGGACGTGCGGGGCTTCATGCGGCGTCGGCCAGTGTGGCGGGTGCGGCCTTTGGGTCTGAAGGCGGTGCAGAAGGCCGCCGAAGCGATGGAGCTGGAAACGAAGCGGTTTTATGAGGTGGCGGCGCGGCGGACGGCGGATGCGGGCATGCGGCAATTGCTGGGCGACCTGGCGGAGGAGGAACGGCATCATGCGAACGCCGCGGAGCAGATCACGCAAACTAAACTGAGCGAAACGGAGACTGACCAGCAAAAGCGTCTGTTCGTGCTGCAGGTGATTCAGCCGGGCCTGGCGGGGCTGATGGATGGATCGGTCTCCACGCTGGCGCCCTTGTTTGCCGCAGCGCTGGCCACGGGCAGCAGCGGCGACGCCTTCCGTGTCGGACTGGCGGCGAGCTTCGGGGCGGGGATCAGCATGGGCTTTGCCGAGGCGCTGTCGGATGACGGCAGCCTGACCGGGCGCGGTCATCCCTGGGCGCGCGGAGGCGTGTGCGGGTTGATGACGACGCTGGGCGGGCTGGGCCACTCCCTGCCCTATTTGCTGAGCGATGTGAAGACGGCGACGTGGATTGCCGTGGCGGTGGTGCTGGTGGAGCTGGGGGTAATCTCCTGGGTGCGCCACAAGTACATGGATTCGCCGTGGTCATCGGCGGTAATCCAAGTGGTGCTGGGCGGGCTGCTGGTGTTCGGCGTGGGGCTGCTGATCGGTATGTCGTAAGTTGAAATGGGCCGAGCCTGGGACGATGCTATTCCCGGATTAACACACAATACTATGCATACGTCAGAACATGCTACGGAGTTCGGCAAGTCGAGGGTGCGCGCGGCGTCGCCAGGCAATACCAGTTCGGCTGTGACAAGGCGGGAGTTTCTGAAGGCGGCAGTCGCCACGGGCCTTTTGGCGGGAGCGGCCCCGGGCTGGGCGGCGGAAAGCGAGAGCGGGATGCCGTATCGCCGCCTCGGGAGCACGGGCGAGACGGTCTCGGCCATCGGCCTCGGCGGCTTTCACATTGGAATACCGAAGGATGAGCAGGAGGGCATCCGAATCATTCGGAGCGCGATCGATCGGGGGATCACCTTCATGGACAACTGCTGGGATTACCACGACGGCAACAGCGAGGTGCGCATGGGCAAGGCCTTGCAGGACGGCTACCGCAAGAAGGTCTTTCTCATGACCAAGATCGACGGACGCACCAAGGCGTCCGCCGCCCGGCAGATCGAGGATTCGCTGCGACGCCTGCAGACGGATCACATCGACCTGTTGCAGTTTCATGAGATCATCCGGATGGGAGACCCGGATCGCATCTTCGCGCCCGGCGGCGGGATGGAGGCGGCGCTGGAAGCAAAGAAAGCGGGGAAGATCCGCTATACCGGTTTCACCGGGCACAAGGACCCGGACATCCATCTGCGAATGCTGGCGGTGGCCCGCGAACACGAGTTTCGCTTCGATGCGGTGCAGATGCCGTTGAACGTAATGGACGCGCACTTTCGCAGCTTCGAGCACAAGGTGGTGCCCGTGCTGGTGAAGGAGAAGATCGGGGTGTTGGGCATGAAATCGATGGGCAGCGGGGTGATTTTGCAAAGCAAGACGGCCCGGCCGATCGAGTGCCTGCACTACGCGCTGAACCTGCCGACATCGGTGGTAATCACCGGGATCGACCGGATGGAGATTCTCGATCAGGCGCTGGAGGCGGCGCGCACTTTCAAGCTGCTCAGCCAGGAAGCGGTTTCAGCGTTGCTAGCGCGCACGGCAGAAGCGGCGGCAGCCGGACAGTACGAGCCCTTCAAGACCACGACCAACTTCGACGGGACGGCGCATAATCCGCAGTGGCTGGGGTAAGGCACAAAACTGATTTTAACCTTGAAGGGGCGCCGGGCATGCGGCAGATTCGCTGCCGCCAGGGCCCATGGACTGTGGACTTACGAACCCCGCCAGGGCCGGAAGGCAGCAACGGTAGTTTGCTCTGCATCTGCCGTGGTCACCCTGGCACTTTGATTTACGATATACGATTTGCGATTTACGTGTGACCGCAACTGACGCAAGCAGGACCGGGCCGCGAGCCGCGCATCGCATATCAGCAGCCGAACATGTCATACCAGGTCATTGCTCGTAAATATCGCCCGCAACGCTTTCGGGATGTTGTGGGGCAGGAACACGTAACGCAGACGCTCTCCCACGCGATCGAGCAGAAGCGGATCGCCCACGCGTATCTGTTCTGCGGCCCGCGCGGCACCGGCAAGACCACCATCGCCCGCATCTTCGCCAAGTGCCTCAACTGCGAGGGCGGCCCCAAGGTAGAGTTCGACGAAAAGGACCCCCGCTGCCAGGAGATTGCCGAGGGGCGCTCACTGGACGTGCTTGAGATAGACGGTGCCAGCAACAACGGCGTTGAGCAGGTCCGTGAGTTGCGCGAGACCTGCAAGTACGCGCCGGCCAGCTCGAAGTTCAAGATCTACATCATCGACGAAGTCCACATGCTGACGACGGCGGCGTTCAACGCGCTGCTCAAGACACTGGAGGAGCCGCCGGAGCACGTGAAGTTCATGTTTGCGACGACCGACCCGGAGAAGGTTCTGCCCACCATCCTCTCGCGCTGCCAGCGGTTCGATTTGCGGCGAATCCCGGCGGCGCTCATCGCCAAGCATCTGACGCACATTGCTGGGTTGGAGAAGGTGAAGATTGACCCGGCTGCCCTCTACGCCATCGCGCGCGGGGCGGAGGGGGCCATGCGCGATGGGGAATCGGCCCTCGACCAGCTTATCAGCTTTTGCGGGGAAAAGATCGAGGAGGCGGACGTGCTGTCCATGTTCGGTCTGACGGCGCAGGGCCAACTGCTCGATCTTGCCCGGGCCGTGCTGACCGGCGAAGTCGAAAAGGCTCTGCGGCAGTTGAACGACCTGGCCAACCGCGGGAAAGACCTGGGCCGGCTGCTGTCCGACCTGCTGAACTATTTCCGCAACCTGCTCATCTTCCAGGTTTCGCGCGGCGACCTGACCATGCTGGAGATCTCTGAGACCGAAGCCACGGCACTAAAGGAGCAGTCTTCCATGGCTGGCGCGGAGGGATTGACGCGCATCATGGAAGTCCTGGCCGAGGCCGAGATGCGCATACGCGACGCCGCCTCGAAGAAGATCCTGGTCGAAGTGGCCGTGCTGAAAGCCATCGAAGCCCGCAGCGCGGTGAGCATCGATACGCTACTCAAGCAGCTCCAGGGTTTGCGCGGTGGCACAGTGAGTGAAGCCTCTCACGCGCCCGCGCCTGCGCCAGCGGCCAGCCCGAAGCCTTCGCGAGCAGCAGCCGCCAGGGTGAGTGACGCTCCGGTGCAGCACAATACTGTGGCCGCGCCCGCCGCAGTTCACGAGGCTCCCGGCGGTAACCCTCCGCCAGTGGCGGCGGACGATCTGGCCGGACTGTGGACCAGGCTGCTGGATGCGGTTGGCCGCGCGAGTCCCTTCACGCGCACGTACCTGCATGACGCCCACCCGGTGTCGTTCCTAAAGAGCGTATTGACGATTGGCTTTGATCCCGAGTTCGAGGATAACCTGGGTTTGGTGGACAACGCGCGCAACCATACGCTGCTGCAAACCAAGCTGACCGAACTCGGTCATCGGAACGCCCAGATCAAGTTCATCAAAGCCGAGGCACCCGCCAAGCGCATAACGCCACCGGCAGAGCCGGCAGCGCTGCCCGAGCCCGCGCCGACGAGCGGCGTTGCCCCGAAACCGGCCAACGGCAGTAAGGCAGCCGCCGCGCCCGCTCCGCCCGCCAAAGAGAAGCCGGCCGCTGTGCTTTCCAACCAGGATGACTTCAAGAACGATCCCCTCATCCGAAAGGCCCTCGAGATCTTCAAAGGCCAAATCGTCGAAGTCCGCTCTTGAGTCTTAATTAACAACCATCAAACATCACCCCCCCAAACATGTCGAGCATTGGCAAACTCATGAAACAGGCTGCGCGCATGCAGCAGCAAATGGAACAAATCCAGACCGCGCTGGCCACCCGCACGGTTGAAGCCACCAGCGGCGGCGGGGCCGTGAAGGTCGTTGCGAAGTGCGACGGCTCGATTGCCTCCATCAAGATAGACCCGCAAGCGCTCAACCCGAGCGATGCGCAGTTGCTGGAAGACATGATCCTGACCGCCGCCAATCAGGCCCTGGCCCAAGCTAAAGAGATTTCCAACGCCGAAATGGGCAAGGCCACCGCCGGCTTCAATCTCCCCGGCCTGACGTGAGAGTCGAGCGCCGAAGCGTGAAGGTTAACGCCCTGGCCCGCCTTCACGCATCACGCATCACGCATCACGCTTCCCCATGGCAGCCCTTCCCAAACCAATAGCCGCCCTCATCGACGCGTTGAGCAAGCTGCCCGGCATCGGGCCGCGCTCGGCGGAACGTATTGCCTTGCACCTCGTGCAAGCCGAGTCCGGCGCAGTCAAGCAGCTCGCCGACGCCATCCTCCAGGCGCGCGACCGGGTCCGCCTCTGTGAGGTCTGCGGCGCGCTCACCGAAATGTCTCCCTGCGCCACCTGCACTGATCCGCGCCGAGATGCGTCGCTGGTCTGTGTCGTGGAGCGGCCGGTGGATATTATCAGCCTGGAGAAGTCCGGCACGTATCGCGGCCAATACCATGTGTTGGGCGGCAAGATCTCGCCAATCAACGGGGTTCAGCCCGAAGATTTACGCATCGCCGAGCTGGAGAAGCGCTTGGCGCGCGGGCCGCTCAAGGAACTGGTCATCGCACTATCAACCGACGTGGAGGGAGACGCGACCGGCTATTACCTGGCCAAGCGGCTGGCGCGCGAGGGCTTGAAAATTACGCGCATCGCCTACGGTCTGCCCGCCGGCGCGGGACTCGAATTTGCCGACGAGCTGACCTTGAGCCGCGCCCTCGAAGGGCGACGGGAACTGTTGTGATCGGGTCATTGATTGGAAGGCATGACTGTTCCGAAAGCCGCCGTTTTTGACCTGGGCAAAGTGCTGGTTGACTTTGACTATTCCATTGCTGCGCGGCGGATCGCCGCGCGCGGCAAGCTGACCGTGCTGGAGATTGCGGCCTATATCAACCGCTCGCCCCTCTTCGTTGAGTATGAATCGGGCCGCGTGACAACCCAGCAGTTCTTTGACGAAATCCGAAGGGTCACCGGCTTCCAAGGCGACCTCGCTGAGTTCTCCAACTGCTTCGCCGACATCTTCACCGCGATTGAGCCCATGGTGCAGCTCCAGGCAGAGCTGCAACAGCGCGGGATGGCCGCTTACGCCTTCTCCAATACGAACGAGCTGGCGGTCGCCCATATCCGCCCGACCTTCCCCTTTTACAGCAAGTTCGACGGCTGCATCCTGTCCTACGAGCACGGCGTTATGAAGCCGGACGCCGGACTCTACGAGGTCGTCGAACGCCAGTCTGGCCGGCGGGGTGCGGAGATTCTCTACTTGGATGATCGTCCGGAGAATGTCGCAGCGGGCGCGGCACGCGGCTGGCACGCCATCCTGCACGAGTCCCCCGAGAAGAGCCGGGCCGCAATTCAGAAGCTGGGGCTGCTGAACCACGGCTAGGCCGCAGTCTTATTCGGGCTGATCGGCGTCTGTGTCTGGATTCAGCAATCCCTCCAGCGGGTAGTTCGCGTCGCCGATGGAAAAGTAGCGGTCGGCGATGTCGTTCAAGGCCAGCCGCGTCGCCTCAAAGCGTTCTGCCAGGGTGCTGAATATACCCGCCAGTTCATAGCGCTGTGCCAGCCGATGATCGCTGGCCGCGCGGTAGTGCGTCCGGCCCAGGGCTTCGTAATACTTCAAATCCGGGAACCCACGCGCTTCGGCTCGGAAGCGAATGCGCTCCGGGAATACACCGGAGAGGAACAACGAGTGGTTCCCAATATGAACCCGGATGAGGAAGCTCGTGCGGTCGTCAGCCGTTTGCAGCGCGGCCAGCATGTCCACGAAATAGTCCAACGGCGCCGTCTGTCCAGGAACGCGGCAGCTTACCCGTTCCGTGAGGGAAAACTCCGCCAACACTTCCGCCACATAATCCGCCACCGCCCGATCCTGGATATCCGACCGGCGGAGCACCTGCCGGACCAGAATGTAGAAGTAGAGCCGGCTGGAAACGCGCAGGCAGCCGCGGCGCTCCAACAGGGCGTGTAAGAGCGCTTCGTCATCCAGAATCAGGTCACGCGTCTCCTCGTCCGCGAGCAACTTCACCAGGCACTCGGCCGTCCCGATCTTCCGCCCGAGGACCGACAAAATGAAGTCGATATCCTCAGCCGAGAACTGGGCCCGGCAGTTGGGTCGAATCATCTTCATCGTATTCTCTGTAACGACTCATTCACGCGCTAACTCTGCGCCCCGGCCCCGGCGCGCCGCCCTGCCCTGCCCTTCTCACTGCCCATTTAAGTATAACCCATGATGACCTTAAGTTACAGTGGCGACTTCCAGGGGAAATCAGCACTTTGCTGCCAAGGCCGCACGCCGTAACTTACTGCGACCGTGACGACAGCACGACTCAGGCCAAGTTGAATCACACATGGAAGCTGCGACTGCCAGAATCCCGACGCGCTCACACCGCCAGGCGATGGATTGGAGCCTCGTGCTGGTTAGCCAGGGCATTGAGACGACGATCGACCAGGCCGAGGACGGCAGCGGGTGGGGTCTGCTGGTGGCGGGGCCCGATTACGGAACCGCGATCAAAGTAATCCGCCAGTATCACCTGGAGAATCGCGGCTGGCCGTGGCAGCAGCAGGTCTTCAAGGGGGGCTTCCTCTTCGACTGGGGCGCCCTGGCTTGGGCGTTTCTGGCCGGCCTATTCTTCTGGTTGAATACTACCACCGACCTCAAAACTGGCGGCCTGATGGACGGCGCCGCCGTCGCTCACGGGCAGTGGTGGCGGCTGTTCACGGCGATGTGGCTGCACGCCGACCTCGCCCATCTCGCGACCAATGCGACCCTTGGCCTGGTCCTCCTCGGCTTAACGATGGGACGCTACGGAACGGGAGTGGGATTGGTCGCGGCCTACCTGGCAGGGGCTGGCGGCAACCTCATTGCGGGGCTCCTCTCGCTGCAAACGCACCGCAGTCTGGGCGCCTCCGGCATGGTCATGGGGAGCCTTGGGTTAATGGCGGTGCAATCGCTGCCACTGTGGCGGCAGACGCCCCATGCCATGAAGTTCATTCTGAGCGGGCTGTGCGGAGGGGTAATGCTGTTCACGCTGTTCGCCTTGGCGCCAGGAACCGATGTCATGGCGCACTTGGGAGGTTTCATTTGCGGGCTGTTGTTGGGTGCCCTGCTCAGCCTCGTTCCAACGATTGCGCAAAAGCCAAGGGTCAATCTCCTCGGCGGCCTGGTGTTCACCGTGCTCGTCATCGTGCCCTGGTGGCTGGCTCTCCGCAGTACTGCGCTAGTGCGTGGCTAAAGACGGGGTTGATGGAAAATAACTGGAAGGTCTTGACGCCATCTCTTCGTCTCCTTACCGGGCTGATTTTCAGCGAATTCCTTCGAAGATCCTTCGAAGATCCTTCGAAGATCCATCGTAATTCCATCGAGACATAAGGCGGACATCGGGAGGGCATTGACCCGTGGGAGCAGGCCGGCCAAAGGCTCAATACCATCGTCGAGAAGGCCGTTCTGCAGAGAGGCGCGCTGTGCGAGAGGCTCCCGGTCAGTGCATTCGCCGCCATTTCAGCTAGCTAACGGCCCGAAAAGTCGCCACAGTAAGCTGACGACGTGAAAAGCAATTATTCGACAACGAGTGGCGGCGCTTGCACCCCGGCCGCACTGCCTTCCTGGCACAGACTGGTTCCGCTCCTGGCGGCAGCCTTGCTGGCGCTGACCACCCCGGCGGCTAGGGGCTTCGATGCGCGGGGCGGCCAGTTCATCGGCTTCAAGAGCTTCGCTGATTTCGAGCAGGCGCCCGGCGCGCGCCGCGGCGAGATCGTGCTCACCTCACCGCAAATTGCGGCGAGTATTAACTGGGATGAGCTGATCGCCTCCTGGAACGCCGAGACCCCCGAGGGCACCTACCTTAAGATCGAAGCGCGAGCTATCTATCCAGCCGGCCCTACAAAGTATTATGTTATGGGATTGTGGTCATCCAACCCGGCGCTCTACCTCCGCGAGAGCGTGCTGAACCAGAAGGACGCCGACGGCGATGTGGCGACCGACACCCTCAAGCTGCAGATTCCATGCGACCGGTTGCAAGTTCGCCTGACCCTGGGCGGGGACCATCGCCAGAAGCCGAAGCTGAAGTTCCTCGGCCTGGATGTCACTGACACCAAAGTCACATCTCCCAGGCTGCCGTCCAACCGGGCCGCGCTGGGCCGAACGCTCCCCGTTCCCCAGCGCTCGCAGATGGCTTACCCAAACGGCAGCGTGCTTTGCAGCCCGGCGACCGTCTCCATGATCATGACTTTTTGGTCCCAGCAGCTCAAGCGGCCAGACCTTGACCACGACGTGCCGGATATCGTGAAGGCAGTTTACGACGCGAAGTGGAAGGGCACGGGCAATTGGCCGTTCAACACCGCTTATGCCGGCTCCTACCACGGAATCAGGGCATATGTCACCCGTCTGACCGATCTGGCCGAAGCGGAGGATTGGATCGCCGCCGGCGTCCCCGTGGCCCTGTCCGTCTGCTCCGACCGTCTGCACCACCGTGGCCCCGGCCCAAACGGCCACCTGATCGTCTGCGTCGGCTTCACCGAGAACGGCGACGTGGTGGTAAACGACCCCGGCAGTTCCCAAAACATCCGCCGCGTGTATCCCCGCAAAGACGTGATTTATGCCTGGTCCTACTCCCGCAATGCAGTCTATCTCATTTACCCCGAGGACCACGAGATTCCGAAAGACCGATTTGGTCATTGGGATTCATGGACGGCGCGGCAGCGCGTCATCGTGGAGCGGTAGTTGGAGTCCGCCTGGAAATATGTTCGCTTTATTTGGTTGCCAACCGCAGCGCAGAACTTAGATTCCACCCCAGGTTTATGGTCGCTCACACCAAACGTCTCAAGGTCGCCCAGCGCAAGCAGCGTCCGCCCACCCGCCGTCCGCGGGCGCCCAAGTCCCATGCCCCGTCGAAGCGCCATGCGCCGGCGGCAGGCAAAGCTGCCTCATCCACTGAGGAAGAGGCTCCCAAGGCAGAGGAACTGCTTAAAGAAGAAGCCATTAAACCCGAGGGATTGGAGGCAGCAGTTACCGCCGCAGCCCCCGAACGTGAGGAGTCGCTCGCCCCGCGCGAGCGCGAACGGGGAAGTTACGACGGCGATACCGCGATTAAGCTCTACTTGCGCGAGATCGGGCAGGTCAAACTCCTGACGCCCGAGGAGGAAATCCAATTGGCCGCCCGCATCAAGAAAGGCGACAAGAAGGCTCGCGAACAGATGATCAAGGCCAACCTTCGCCTCGTCGTGAAGATCGCGCGGGACTACGAGGGCATCGGCCTGCCCCTGCTTGACTTGATCAGCGAAGGCAACATTGGCCTGATGAAAGCCGTCGAGCGCTTCGACCCGGCCAAGGGTGGCAAGCTCTCGACCTATGGCTCCTGGTGGATCAAGCAATCCATCAAGCGAGCGCTGGCCAACCAATCCAAGACCATCCGGCTGCCGGTGCACCTGGTGGACAAAATTTCTAAGATGCGGCGCACGTCGATGCGGCTGCAAGAAGAGTTGGGCCGCGAACCGAGTGACGAGGAACTGGGCGAAGAGTTGGGCATCACGGCGTCACGCGTCGCGCAGATGCGCATGGCGGCCATCCGGCCCGCCTCACTCGATGCTCCGATCGGAGACGAGGACTCCAATAACTTTGCCGAAGTAGTCCAGGACGAGAGCGCCGACACCCCCTACCAGCAGCTCGAAGGCAAGACGGTCACCAAGATGTTGCAGGAGATGGTCAAGACGCTCGACAACCGTGAGGCGACCATCCTGCGCGCGCGCTTCGGGCTGGACGGCGGCCAGCAGAAGACGCTCGAGGAAGTGGGCGCGAAGTTTGGCGTTACCCGCGAGCGCGTCCGGCAGATTCAGAACATTGCGCTGAAGAAGCTGCGCAAGATGATTGAGAAGATGGAGACGACCAAGTCCTGAGCCGCCGGCAACTCAGCAACTTCCATAACCACACATCATGAGCCAATCCCGCCCGACCGTCGCAGACATCGAACGCGCCATTCGTAACATTCCTGACTTTCCCAAGCCCGGCATTCAGTTCAAGGACATCACGCCTGTGCTGGCCGACGCCCGGCTCTTCTCCGGCAGCATTGATCTGCTGACCGAGAAGTTCAAACCCGGCAGTGTCGATGCCGTGGTGGGAATCGATGCTCGCGGATTCATCTTCGCCGCCGCCGCCGCCGTCAAGCTCCAGGCCGGCTTTGTCCCCGTGCGCAAGAAGGGCAAGCTCCCATACAAAACGCACGAACAGGAGTACGCCCTCGAATACGGCACCGCCGCGGTGGCCGTCCACGTGGACGCCCTCAAGCCCGGCAGCCGCGTCCTGCTGATCGACGACCTGTTGGCCACGGGCGGCACCGCCGCCGCCGCCGCCAGCCTGGTTAAAGGGCTCGGCGCGCAGATCCTGGAAATCTCCTTCCTTATCGAGCTCGGGTTCCTGAGCGGCCGGGACAAACTGAAGGGCTATCCTGTGCGTTCGCTGATCGTGTATTAAGCGGATGGTTCCCTGATGCATTGGCTGCAAACGCTGGACACCGAGCTGTTCAGATTCATCAACCTCACGTTGGTTAATCCCGTCCTCGACGTGGGGATGCCTCTCGCGAGCCATAATCCTTTATTCGGCCCGCTGCTGGCGGTGGCGCTCGTTCTGCTCGTTTGGAAGGGCCGCGCACGGGGCGCGCTCTGCGTCCTCATGCTGGCGCTGATCCTCCCGCTGGGTGACGGGATGGTCTGCAACACGCTTAAGCACGCCATTGAGCGGCCGCGGCCCTATGCGGCGCTCTCCGATGTCCATCGTCCGGGCAGCAACGCCAGTTCCGACAGCATGGCTCCTCCGGCACCGCCCCAGGCAACGCGGACCGTGCCGCCTACCTACCCTCCAGGCAGCCTCACGAGCATGCCCTCTTCCCACGCTGCTAATTGGTTCGCGGCCACGATGATCCTCTTCATCTACTATCGCCGCAGCGTGTGGTTCATGCTGCCTGCGGCCGTCGTGGTCGGCTTTTCCCGCATTTACAACGGCGTGCATTATCCGAGTGACGTCCTCGTCGGAGCGATCCTGGGCGCGGGTTACGCCGCCGCGGGGGTCTGGTCCCTGAACGCGCTCTGGCAATGGGCCGGGCAGAAATGGTTTCCGCTCTGGTGGAAGACACTTCCGTCGTTGATGGCCCCTCCCCTGCGCACCGAATCCGCCGAGGACGACGAAGAACGACCTGTAGATTCAACTCCGCATGCCACAGTGGACCAGCATTGGCTTCGTCTTGGCTACCTATGGATCGCCGCGAACTTCCTGGTCGGGCTGGCCTACATCGCGAGCGGGACCATTCAACTCGGCGAGGACGAGGCCTACCAATGGCTCTGGTCCAAACACCTCGCGCTCTCCTATTACAGCAAACCTCCCCTCATCGCTTACACGCAGTTCCTGGGAACATCCTTGTGGGGCGACACCGCTTTCGGGGTGCGGTTCTTCTCCCCCGTCATCGCCGCGATCCTCGGCCTCATGCTCCTCCGCTTCTTTGCCCGCGAGGTCAATGCCCGGGCCGGCTTCTTCCTGCTGCTCATCATCACCGCCACCCCGCTGATGTCGGCCGGTTCAGTGCTGATGACCATCGACCCCCTCTCGGTGTTGTTCTGGACCGCAGCTATGCTGGCGGGCTGGCGCGCCGTGCAACCGGACGCGCCCACTCGGCAATGGCTCTGGGTCGGGCTCTGGATGGGTCTCGGCTTCCTGAGCAAATACACCGAGCTGTTCCAATTGGCAAGTTGGGCCGTCTTCTTTGTCCTCTGGTCGCCCGCGCGTAAACACCTGCGTCGGCCGGGCCCGTACCTGGCCTTGCTGGTCCACCTGATTTGCGCCCTGCCCGTACTGATCTGGAACGCGCAGCATGATTGGATCACCGTGTCTCACGTCGCCGACGATGCCGGAGTCCGCAGCGCATGGAAGCCAACCCTGAAATACCTGGGCGAGTTTCTCGGCGGCGAGGTGGGATTGCTGAACCCGATCTTCTTCGGCGCCACACTTTGGGCCGCCATCGCCTTCTGGCGTCGTGCCCGTTACAATCCGCGCCTGGTTTATTTCTTCAGCATGGGCGCGCCGGTCTTCCTGGCCTACTTGGTCCACTCGCTTCGCTCGCGCGTCCAGCTCAACTGGATTGCGCCCTCGGTCCTGCCCCTGTTCTGCCTGATGGTGAGCTACTGGGACACCAGGTGGCGGCTGGGCGCGGCGAAACTCAAACCCTGGTTGGTCGCCGGCCTCGCACTGGGCTTCGTCCTCGCCGTCCTCGGCCACGACACCAACCTGCTCACGAAGGCGACCGGCTTGCGCCTGCCCGTGAATCAGGACCCCTTGCACCGCGTGCGGGAATGGAGCGAAGTTGCCCGCGTCGCCGGCGAGGCCAGACGCGACCTGCTCGCGGAAGGCAAGCCCACCTTTATCATCGCCTCCCATTATGGGTTGGCGGGGGAGATTTCCTTTTACCTGCCTGAGGCCAAGACCACCGTAACGAAAGAACCCCTCGTCTTCTGCCACACCAACGGGCCACCCTCGAACCAATTCTACTTCTGGCCCGGCTACAAAGACCGCAAGGGCGAAAATGCCATCTTCGTGAGTGAGCTGGACCGTGACCGAACGAGCGACCCGCCCGTGCCGCCGGAGTTGGAGCAGGAATTCGAGTCGGTGACTTTAGTCGGCGTGCGCGAAGTCCTCTATCATGGCCGCGTGGTGCGTCCGCTCCAGATCTTCGCCTGCCGTGGCTTGCGGTGACCGGCGTGGATACGACGAAGTCTTTCACTCTGCGCGACTACGACCTAGCCGGCACGCTCACCTCCGGTCAGGCATTCCGCTGGGAAGCATGCAACCAGCGATGGACCGGCGTGATTGGAACCCATTGGGTCCGCCTGCACCCCGGCCCCGGGTCGCTAACGGCGGAGACCGCGGTGCCGGTGCCAGACTGGAACTGGCTGACCCATTACCTGCAACTGGACGTTGACCTGGATGAAGTGACGCGGACCTTCCCTGATGACGAGCCGATGCGCGCCGCCGTCGCCGCCTCTCGCGGCCTGCGCCTGCTGCGCCAAGACTCCTGGGAATGTCTGGCCTCCTTCATCCTCTCCTCCACCAAGCAGATTGTCCAAATCCGACAGATCGTAGCCCTGCTCTGCGAACGCTACGGCGAGCCGGTCGCCGTGGCCCCCGCGTGTCCGCCGGCGTTTGCCTTCCCCTGCCCTGCCCGCCTGGCCCGCGCCACCGAGGCCGAACTGCGTGCCTGCAAAATGGGATTCCGCGCCCCGTATCTGTTGGCGACCGCGCGCATGATCGCGAGCGGCCAATTCGACCTCGCCCGCATGGCGACGCTACCGACCGAGACCGCCCGCACGGAGCTAATGCAACTGCCAGGCGTCGGCCAGAAAATCGCGGACTGTGTCCTCTTGTTCGGCTACGGTTTCCAATCTGCGTTCCCAGTGGACGTCTGGGTAATGAAGGCGCTGCGGCAGCTCTATTTCCCGGGCCGGCGAGTCAGCCGCCAACGTCTCCATCGCTTTACCGCCACCCATTTCGGTCCGAGCGCCGGTTACGCGCAACAGTATCTGTTTCATTATATGCGGACGAAAGCAAGCCAGCCCGCCAAGCGGGCGGTTGCGTAGCCGCGCGACTGTGTGGGAGCGCACAAGCGGGCAAACCGGATGTCTCAAAACAGCGTGTAGATGAAGGGGGCCAGGCCCGTGCCGCTGGAAAGGAAGATCAAGAGGCCAAGCGCCAGCAGGGTCACCAGCAGCGGCAGGAGCCACCACTTCTTGTTCTCCTTCATGAAACCCCAGAAGTCGCTGAGCAAGCCCTTCTTGCCATGTTCGGCGGCGGCGCGCTCAAACTCATTGTCTTTCGGCTCACTCATAAATCCCAAACTCTAATATTGTCGAAAATAACCGCGCATGTCTCCCGGCGTCTGCTTGGCCGTCCAGAACGTCGGTCGCTTTGGGGCGGGCTTGAGGGCCAATAGATCTCGGCCCCGCATACGAAACAGCAGCGCCAGCGGCGTAATAATGCCGTAGAACATGATTGCCAGCATGATCTGCGAAACCACCCACCCAATGGGAAACGCCAGCACGGTCGCACCAACGAACAGCCAGCGTACGGCAGCGGGCCTGATCAATCCCGCCAGGCCAACCAGGACCGCCATCACTCCCACAGCGATCCCGACCTGATGCTGACCGCGCGCGATGTAGCGATACACGCCAACCGCGAGGAAAAGCGTCAGCCATGCCGCGGCAAACTGCCGCAACACGCGGGCGCTTGGTTTCAGTGGAAGGTCAGACCATTTCATTCGCTTTCAAAAGCAGTATCCGCCAATTGGGCAGGTTTGAGAAGGGATTTGTTGTCCATACATTAGTCGGGCTGGAACTGCGCCAGGTATTTGTCCCGTTCCGCGTCGGTGGCGGCCTTCGGCATCTGCCCCTTGCGCAGGACGAAATCCTCAAGCACCAGGGCGTCCATGTCTGTGGCCAGGAAGCATCGATAGGCCTCCTGCGGCGTGCATACGATCGGCTCGCCCCGAACGTTGAAGCTGGTATTCACCAGGATCGGGCAACCGGTTAGCGCCTCGAACCGCTTCAGCAGTCGGTAGAAGCGCCCGTGCCGAGGTTCGTCAACCGTCTGGAGGCGCGCGCTGTAATCGACATGTGTTATCGCCGGAAAGGCCGAACGCACAATATTCACTCGCTGCCGCAAGTCCGGTGCGTCGGCCATCGTCTTCCGGTCAGTCTCAGAGAGCGGCACCCGATATCGCTCGCAGACCGCGGCCACGAGCAGCATGTAGGGACTCTCCTGGCCGGGCTCAAGATTAAAGCAATCGCTCGCGCGCTCTCGCAGCACGACAGGCGCAAAGGGCCGGAAGCTCTCACGGAACTTGATCTTGAGATTCATGGCTGCCTGCATGCCGGGCTGGCGCGCGTCGCCAATAATGCTCCGCGCCCCCAGCGCCCTAGGTCCAAACTCCATCCGCCCGTGAAACCAGCCAATAATCTTGCCCTCGACGATCATCTGCGCGACGTCATCGAGCAGCTCCGCCTCGCTGGCGTGCCGTTCGTGCGGCGCATCCACTTCCGCCAGAAAGCGTTCGATGAACTCGTTGGAATACCGCGGCCCGAGCAGGCTGCCCTTCTGGCTATCGAGGTTATTGGGCTGGCGGGGGTGGTTCATAAGCTGATGCCAAACGAACAATGCCGCCCCCAACGCGCCGCCGGCATCGCCCGCCGCCGGCTGAATCCAGATATTCTCGAACGGCCCTTCCCGCAGCAGCCGTCCGTTGCCAACGCAGTTGAGCGCCACGCCACCAGCCAGCACGAGATTCTTCATCTTCGTCTGTCGTTGCACCTCTCGCGCCATGCGCAGCATGATCTCCTCGGTCACCGCCTGGATGCTCGCCGCCAGGTCCATGTGCCGCTGTTCGAGCTGGGATTCCGGCCGGCGCGGCGGCCCGCCGAACAGCTCGGCGAACCGGCGATTGGTCATCGTCAGCCCCTGGCAATAATTGAAATACGCCATGTTCATCCAGAAGCTCCCGTCCGGCCTCAAATCGACCAAGTGCTTGAGGATCACGTCCTGATAAGTGGGCCGACCGTAGGGAGCCAAGCCCATCAGCTTATATTCGCCGCTGTTGACCTTGAACCCGCAGT
>PLZQ01000300.1 GCA_003152225.1 Limisphaerales bacterium
CGCCACAGCGATGCGGATCATCATCGCGCGCGCAAAGCGCCGGCCGCGCTCACGGTCGGGATAGTTCTCCTGGTAAATCTGGGTCAGCAACGGGATAGCGGCGGAAGAGGTCGTCATCGCCAGCACGCAGCCCGCGACATAGAGCGGCAGCGCCGGCACCAACGCCATCACCAGGAAGCTTGCGGCCCCCAAGGCGGCCAGTCGTGCCGCCGCCTTGGCCACCGGCCACCCGGACGCTTCCACGCGCAGAACCACCCACGGCGCCAGGATCAGGCCCAAGCTCCCGCCACCCACGACCATTGCCTTGGCCAGCGGCCCGGTCTTGTAGTAGCGCACCGCGATGAGCAGCAGAAAAATCGTGCCCGCCGCCTCAATGACGCCGGCGGAAAGAGCGCGCCAGCATTCGCAGCGGTACGTCACGGCAGTGCGGTCGCGGTCAACCATCGCCTGGAAGATTAATGATTAAGATCCGGGTCGGAAGCCAGAAGTTCCACGACCGGCGACTGATGAGGTTCCACGCCGAGGCTTCAAACGCCTTCCCGTTTGGCCAGAATACCAGCTAGCCGACGGCCAGCGGGACGGCCGGAAGGTATAGGGTGAACTTCGTCCCCCGCCCGACCTGGGTATGGACGTGCAATGCGCCCCTGGCCTCTTTGACGAGGCGCTGGACGATACTCAAGCCCAGACCGGTGCCCTGCCGCGCGCCCTTGGTGGAAAAGTAGGCCTGGAAAATCTTCGGCAAGGTCTCCGGCGGAATCCCGGGCCCGTTATCACCGACGGTGACTATTAGGAGCGGCACCCCGTTCTCGAAGTTCTCTACATTCAGCAAGCGATCCTGCGGGCCATCCTTGAAAGCCGCCAGGTCGAGCGGTTGGCGCAAGATGCAGCCTTCGATCTCAACCGCATGCGGCTGCGGCGCGCACTGGAACGCGTTGACCGTCAGGTTCAGCAGCACCTGAATAACATCCGTCCCGTTCATACTGACCGCAATGTCCTCCGCCAGAGGACGAAGGGTAAACTGGTTGTTCTGCAGGCTCGGATGCACGCGGATCAGTTGGCCGAGGTCCTTGAGCAGTTGATTTACGCCCACGCGCGGCGCGTCGTCGGACTGGCGGCGGAGAAAGCTCAAGTAACGGCGCGAGATCTCGATGCAGTTCGTCACCTGGCGCGTGATGGTCTTCAGCCGGTCCTTGATGAACTCCAGGTCCTCCACCTCGAGGCGCGTCGCATCGCCGATGCGCTGGTTCATGAGCTGGATGAAGCCGGAGATGACCGTGAGCGGCCCATTGATGTCGTGGATGATGCTGGCGTAGATTTCCCCGCGCGTGTTCGCCATCTGCTCCTCGATCTTCTGGCTCTGGAGCTCGCCCAGCAGTTGCTGCAGCTTGTCGGCATTGGTGTGGATTTCGCTTTCGAGGCTGCGCCGCTGCATGGCGTTGGCCACGGCGGCGCGCATGGTGGAAACGTCGAACGGCTTGTTGATGTAATCGCACGCCCGCAACCGCAGCGCCTGCCGCATGGTGTCCGTGGTCTCGAAAGCGGTCATCATCACCGCCTCGATGCTCGGGTTCACAAACTTCAACCGCTCCAGCACTTCGATGCCGGACATGCCCGCCATGCGAACGTCCAGCACCGCCACGTCGATCCTGTGCTCTTGGGCCAGTTCGACCGCCGTGGCGCCGTCGCCGGCCAGCAGGATATTATACTCGTCCTTAAAGATGACCCGCAGTGATTGGCGCGCCCCGTCTTCGTCATCGACAACCAACAGCGTGCCTTTGCGCCTGGGGTGCGCCATCGGCTGCGCCAGCGTTGTCCCCGCTTCTGTGGGAAGAGAGATAGCCATCGCGAATGTGAATACCGTCAAATAACAGACCCGTCACTAAGCTGACACGTTCAGCGAGAGCGCATTTTACAGCACCCTGCCCGCTCCACAAGAAGAAAGAATCGACCGTTAAGTCTTCAGCGCGAGCGGCGCATCGAGGGGGAGGGAAATCCGCACCAAGCCGGCTTGGCCGGACTTGGGCGCCACAATCTCCAACCTGCCGCGATGAGTCTCGATGATCTTGCGGCTGACCGTCAAACCGAGACCCAAGCCGACGTTACGGGTCGTGAAGAACGGAGCGCAGGCCTTCTGCGCCGCCTCGGGCGTAAACCCGGCGCCGTTGTCCTGCACCTCGATCTCAAGCCCTTGCAGGCCGTTGCCAGTGGATCCCGCATGCAAGCGAACGCCGATTTTCGGATCGGTCGGGTTCGCCTGGAGGGCGTTAAGCATCACCTCGGCCAGCGCGTGCTTGAGCGCCGCGCGGTCGCCGGTAACCACAACCGGCTTGCTGCCGGCGTCGAAGGTGACTTTAGCGGCCTTGGTGGGCTGATACTTGCAGGCCTCCAAGTAGGCGTCTTCGATCAATGGAGCGAGCGGGAATGCCTCATCTGAGGCGGGGGCGTCCACGTTGAGATAGCGCATCTGGCTGACCAGACGGGATACCCGCTTGTTATCGTCCGCCCAGTCCCGTTCCATAATCTTGAGGAACTCCTGGTCAACGGTCTGCTTGGCGAGCTTCTCGGCGAGCAATTGCTGGTAGGTGGAGAGTCGGACCATGGCATTGCCGATTTCGTGGGTCAGGCGATCAGCCATGGTCTTCACCAGACGCAGATTGGCCGCCTCAATCTCCAGGCGTTGCAGTTGCTCGCTTTGCGTGAGGTCCTCAGCCATCAGCAGCGCGGAACCCGGCAGGCCGGTTTGCTGCCTTTGGAAAGGCACGATGTTGATCCGGTAAACCGCGCCCGGCGAATCCTCCGGCTCGTACTTGAAACTGGAAAGCGCCGACCCGCTCTTGAGAACCTGATAAACCTTGGCGCCCAGGACCTGAGGCAGATCGCTGAACTCCATTTCGCCGCTGCGGTTTTCGGCCCGGCCAAAGTACTTGCGGGCCGTCTTGTTGGCGTGAAGGATGTTCAGGTCGCGGCTGACGACGACGCAGGCGCTGCTGAGCTCGCGCAGAATGTCCGCCATCATTTCGTGGTTGCCCGCCAACTGGTCGTGCAGCCAGATGTTCTTGATGGCCAGTCCTAATTGCTCCAGCAAATGAAAGATCAGCTCCAGCTCTGAATTAATGAGCGGTTCGCCGGTGATGCGCCCGTCGAAGACCGCCACGCCCAGCACCGTTTCCCGATCCAGGATGGGAACAGCCACCTGCGCCCCGAGCAACTCGAACTCCTTCTGCGTCTCGACATCATTGCGGGCTTCCTCCCCGGACCGCCGCAGGATGCGGCCGAGCCGAAAAAGGTGCCCGCCAATGCCGGCTTCGAATGACAACTCGAAATGCTGCAGCAACCCGGGAGACAGACCGACGGCGCAAGCCGCGCGCAACCGTCGGCTTTCCGCCACCGCCGGGGCGCTGCCGAAAGAGGCGAAAGGCTGCCGCAGAAATACCACCGCGCGGTTGATGCTGAGAATCTCGCGCAACAGGAGGAGGAATTGCTTCAAAATGCCTTCGGCATCGAGCGAGTGAGTCAGGATGCCTGAAAAATCGCGCAGGACACCCAGCGTCTGGATTGCGGCTGGCGCCGCAACCCTTTCGGCGGGCTTCATGGATTCCTCCGGCAGCCGCGGCGTAATCGGTTGTATCGGTGGCGCAGCCGCCGACGTGACCCAAAGCCGATCCAGCAGCGCCGTGAGCATCCGCCCGCGCACCGGCTTGGGCAGCACGTGGGTGGCGCCCTGCAAATAGGCTTCCTCCTCCCATTCCGAAGCCTTGGCCCCCGTATAGATGATGACCGGGCACCTGGGTGCCATGCGGCGCAGCTTTTCGAGCAACCAAATGCCTTGAACACTGGTGAGCTCAATGTCCACGATGCAGGCCTGCGCCAGGCCATGCGCCAACATGGGCTCCGCCTCATCCAGGTTCGTACGATCGATAACGCGATACTGCTCGGGATTGATTCCCGCGCGAACCGCTTCCGCAAAATCTGGATGTGCTGCCAGAACCAATAACGTCTTCATGGCGCGATGCCCTCGTCCAAAGCTGCTAGCTTCTGGTGGCTGGTCTGCGAGCGCGATAAATCCACTCGGGTATTAAGGGCTGCTTTTCGCCTGATGGCAATCTTTAGATTGTCGTCCGGCCGGAGAAAATTGTGTTCCACTCCCACGGTCATTGCCAAGTCGTTCATAAGCCCGCTGTCTGATGCACTTAATCGTGGCCAACGGAATTAGCATTTCTGACGGCAGGATACAATGACGGGGAATACCGACTTTAGACCGGGACGGGTACGTACCCCCGGCCTGGGGATTCTCCGGGGGAGCCGGAAACCAAGTGCCTGGAATCAGGCTTCAGTTATTCCGAGGAAATGAGCTTCTCCCAGAGGGTCTCGCTCAACAGAACCTTTTGCAGGAACTCCTGTTCGTTCTGGGGTGGTGGAGCAGAGTTGGGATCAACGGGCAGGCGCAGGGTAAACGTTGTTCCTCGCCCTCCCTCGCTCGCGGCGTCAATCCGGCCGCCGTGATGATGCACAATGAAATAGCAGGCCATCAGGTGAATGCCATATTCCGCCGGGCTGTCGCTGCGGACCATAAACGGGTCGAACACCAGCCGCAAGGCCTCTTTGGGCAACCCCGGACCGTTGTCGCTCACCTGCACCTGGACTTCCTGTTTGTCCGCCCGGGCGCCGCTGAGCAGCGTGGCCGAAAGGGTCACCCGGCTGCCCGCCGGCAGGCTGGCCATCTCATCCTTGAGCAGCAATTCAAACAGCCGGCAAAACTTCGGCTTGTCCACGTTTAACATCGGCAGCGAAACCGGAACCTGGTTGTCCACCTCGATTCGCTTGGCCGTGAATCCTGCTTTGAGCCGCAGGACCGTGTCCGCCACCACTTCGTGCAGATGCACCCGATCCCCGAATTCGAACACGGGCTTCTCCGAGGCCGTCCAGAGGTCCTTGAGCATGTTGTTGATCTTCTCAATCTGCCCCTGGACATTTTGATAATACTCCTTCCAGAAGTCCGGGTTGCGCAGCCTCTCCAGGTCCATCTTCTCTTCTTCCATCTTGGCCGGCGCCAGGTCCAGAAAGGTCTTCACTGCCACCAGCGCGTTGCGAATGTGATGGCTCAGCCCGGCGGCCAGCAAACCCAGGCTGACGATCCGGTCCGCGATCATCATGTTGTGCAGCACCGACATCTTCTCCCTTAACAACTGGTCGCGCTCGCGCTGCACCATAAAGAATTCCAGGCCGCGCTTGAGCGTGTTTTCCAGTTGGGGCGGGTCCCAGGGTTTGGTCACATACTTGTAAATGGCGCCCGTGTTGACGGCAGCAATGGCCGCGTCCATATCCGCATACGCAGTGGCCAGGATGCGGATGATGCGCGGGCGGAGCTGACGCGCCTTTTCGAGCAGCCAAACCCCTTTTTCGCCCGGCATGCGCTGATCGGTCATCAGCAGGCCAATCTCGTCCTTGTGCTCCTCCAGCAACTTGAGGCCGTCCTGGGCGTTGGTCGCTGTGAGAATGCGAAGCTGATCCTGAAACGCCCGCGTGAAATACTTCAAGGACTTCTCTTCGTCATCCACATAGAGAACCGTAAACCTTTTGTAGTCGTAAAGATTCTGCATAACGCGTTGCCTTATCGTTCCATCTATTGCTGCCCTTTTGCTGGAAACTCCAGCGTAAACTCACAAAACTTGCCCGCCTCGGTCCGCACCGAGATTCGCCCCTCGCACTCCTGCACGATCCGGTAGCAGATGGACAGGCCCAGCCCCATGCCCTCGCCGACCTCTTTGGTCGTGAAGAATGGATCGAATATCTTGTCCAAATGCTCCGCACTGATGCCGGTCCCGTTGTCCCTGACCACCAGTATGCTCTTGCCCGGCTCCTGGCGTCCCTCGATCCAAACGGTCGGCTGCTCGTCCGCAAACGACTTGCTCGTCAAGGCATGGATTGAATTCTGCAGTAGATTGACCAGCACCTGGATGAGCTTGTTTTTGTTTGCCCAGACACTTTGATGCTCGACCAGGCTCCGCTCGATGCGCACCTTGTCTTTCCATTCGTTGCTCACGAGGCGCAGCGCCGCCGCGACGACCTCCGCCACGTCCACCTGGTCCCGGCTCTCGGCGTCGGGGTGGGTGAACATCCGCAAGTCGGATACGATCGTCTTCACCCGCTTGATCCCCTCCTCCACGTCTTGCAAGACTTCCGAATATTCCGCCTGTTGGTCGGGTGCCAGGTACTTGCCCTTGTTGCGCAGCGTGTACAAACCAGTGGTCGCAAAGTTCAGCGGGTTGTTGATCTCATGAATGATGCCGGCGCTCATGCGACCGAGCGAAGCCAGCTTCTCGGTCTGCACCAGTTGCGTTTCAGTGTCTTTGAGCTGCTCTATCGTGGACTCGAGCACCTGGTTTTGCTTCGAAACCTTGCGCTGGTACTGATGCGACTCCACCAGATTCTTGATCCGCACGTGCAGTTCGGTGGTCGAAAACGGCTTCGTCAGGAAGTCGCTTGCGCCCGCGGACAAGGCCGCAAGCTTGGTTTCCTCGTCGGCGCGCGCCGTCAGCAAAATGATGGGAATGCTCGCGGTCGGCGTATGTTCGCGGATTTCCCGGCAGGCCTGCAACCCGTCCTTCTCCGGCATCATCATGTCCAGGAGAATGATGTCCGGTAAGAACTGGCTGGCTTTCTCGATCGCCTGCTGGCCATCCACGGCCTCCAACACCCGGTAATGCAAACTCAACTGCGATTTCAAAAAACGCAGCATGTCCGGCTCGTCATCCGCCACCAGGATAGTCGGCAAGCTGCCGTTGCGGGCGGTTTCCACCGGTCGCAAGGATTCCTGCAAGGGGGTAAGCGCGGGGAACAATTCGGCCCGCCGGTATAAGTTGGCCAGCCATTCCTCGGAGGTAACGATGCCTCGGCTGGCCGCCGTGGTGGGAGCCGCTACCGGTGCTGCCTCGGGCTTGGGCGTCTGCGCCGGTTCTGCCTTTTGATAGGGCAACGCCACCGTAAATGTGGTACCCCGGCCTTCCTGGCTTTGAACGACGACTTTGCCACCATGGATCTCCACCAATTCCTTCACAAGCGCCAGTCCAATGCCGACTCCCTGGTACTTGCGCTTGGAAGAGCCGTCTGCCTGCCAGAAGCGATCGAATACGTGCGGCAGGTTCTTCTCGGAGATGCCCATGCCAGTATCCGCCACAACCAGCGTCATCTCTTCGCCTTGCTTCTCCGCGCGCAATTCCACCCGGCCACCCGCAGGAGTAAACTTCAGCGCGTTGAAAAGCAGGTTCAGGACGACCTTCTCCAACTTGTCCCGGTCCGCCAGTACCGTGCCTACGGCGGGATCCACGAAGGTCTCGAGCCGCAGCCGCTTATCATCGGCAACCTGGCGCGCCGCGCTGGCCAGACCCTTGATAAACTCGCCCACTTCCAGCGGCTCACGTTTGACTTCCAACCGGCCAGATTCAAGCCGGACCAGATCCAGCAAGTCGTTGATGAGCTTCAGCAACCGCATCCCGTTGGAATGCATGGTCACCAGCATATTGCGGGTCTCCTCGTCAAGCGACCGGTTGAAACGGTGCAGCAGCGTTTCCAGCGGTGCCAGTAGCAACGTCAAAGGCGTGCGCAATTCATGGCTGATGTTGGCAAAAAACCGGCTCTTGATCTGGTCAAGCTCCAGTAACTTCTGGTTGCTCTCCTCCAGCGCTTTACGGTTCTTGTCCAACTCGTAACGCAGCCCGAACTCTCGAATCCGCAGAAGCCGATGGAGTCGACTGCCCACGACAACAACAATGCTAGTCAGGACTAGAAAGTAGATGTTATTGACGAACACGCCCCGCTGCGCTTCCGTAATAGGGCCGCTCATCAGGCAGGCAGCGAGATACAGCGCCAAGACCAACGCCGACGCGATGGCACTCAAATCGACCGACCATCGCATGATTAACGCAATCGCAAGCAAACTGAGGTTTAGCCCAGCGTAGTATGGCGAGGCGGGATCCTTCGTTGCGTATATCATCCAACAGATGAAGAATGCCGGCAGCAAAGCCACGAACACTCCCAACAGTCGATGAAATCTCTTGCTGATGGGTGAGCGCACGAACAACCAAACCAGCATGGTCAGGAGCACGCAGGTGAGGCGCAAAACGAGGAACAAGCCGATTTGGCCGCGGTAAACAAAATAGTCCAGCAACACCCCAGCAGGCATGAGTGCCATGACCAGGAAACAGCCGATCTCCAGATGCTTGGCGGTAAGCTGGCTTTCGTAATCAGCGTAAGCCGTTACGGCCTCTGCGTTCCTTTGGGGGTCAAGTTTCACCGTTTGGCTTGCGCACTTCCATCAACACGTTCACAGCCGTTGCGTCGTGTTTCATGCCTATGTCGTCCCGACGCGCGGCAACGGGAGCCAAACTCATCATCTGGGTGGCATTACGCTGGACAAGGTGCCATTCGAGAAAACACTCCATTTCGCCGCGGGCGGGATGGGCATCCACGTTCGTAGCCAGCAGAAGCCCTCCCGGGGCCAGCATCGCATAGAGGATATCCATGAGCCTGCGGCAGACTTTGTCCGAAAGATAGTCGAACAGTCCCGCGCAGTAGACGAAGTCGTATTGTTCGGCAGCAGAACGGTGGATCACACGATCTGCCTGCTTCAGAATCTGCTGCACCGATTTCCTGACAAGTTGAATCCGGGTGTTTCGTCCATACCCCTTCTTCAAATCGCCCAGGACTTTGGTCGTATGGGCGATCGTTTCTTCGTTAAAATCCGCAAGAGTGAAGTCCACGCGTTCGCAAAGGCCATCCTTGGCCAGAAAGCCCTGAATCTCCTGCGCGGGGCCACAACCTAGATTGAAGACCTTGGCGACCCGGTTTTGGCGTGCCACCCGTAACGTTTCCTCGGTGAGCCGATCGACCAGGTAGCCAATGCGGTTGCGGTGGGCGATAATCGGCGGCAGTTGCAGCGCATAGGTGTTGATCATCTTCGCGAAGAGCGAGCCTCCCTCGTAGGGCTCACGGAACATCATATTGACCATTTCATAATCGCCGGCGTAACCCAGCGGCTTCTGAAACGTCCGATAGACAAACGGCGAACAGAGGAGCAGCGAATGCAGTTGGCGCTTACCAAACGCATGGTGGGCGGGTTGGAGTTCCTCGTCGATGTGCTCCGATACGACCTCGAATCTCTCGAAGAGGTTGGTAATAGCCGGGACCACGGACTGTGCCAGTTGCCGTGCTACATCTCTCTCCAACTGCATACGGTCGCCCGCAGGTGAGGCGCGTATTCCCAGCTCTACTTGTTCCAGCCAAAGTCGCACCTCTGTCAGGAAGGTCTGCAGATCCGCCACAACCACTTTATATTCGGGCGCCACTCGATACAGTTTCTGCCACTCTTGGATGAAGTCTTTGAACTGTACGCCGAGCGTCGCTGCCAGGTCACCAAACACGGAAAAGTCCACGTCCAGCCAGGAATCATCCAAACTGGCTTCACATACGGTTACCAATCCCGTGTGCATCAAGTTGCGCACTAAAGCGCGGCCCGAGTACAGCGTGCGGGCGTTCCAGATAATCTTAAACTCGCTCAGGACTTCTGAAGTCTGGAGGACGCACTCCGGATTATAGAGTTCCAGCACCACCAAGTGGCGCGTGAAGCGCAGCAAAGTCGCGCGAATCTCAACGCCTTGGGAAGTCCGAAAGACTGCCAGGCTCTCTTTTGGTTCCAAACTCATTGCGACCATGTGTTTAAAGTTGCATTACAAACCATGCGAGGGCGATCACGCGACCGAGTAACTTCGCCCGTCACTTCGCTATCATTTTCTAAGCCAAGAAGAAAGGAATATAGCGATGAGGTGCTTTTCTCTACAATATTTCCGCCTTGTGCGCGTTTGACGAGTCCACGCCGCCGTGATGTTGCTTGGCACTGGCTTTGCTTGACAGGTATCAAATGCGCCTCGCGGCCACGGTTGGGCCGCTGGTGGACAACTCAGGATTCGGCGGTTCCAGTTCAGTTTGTCTCGCTTTGAGACACCCGGGCACTACAAATACACTGCTCAGAAATGAATGAATCGGATAGCAAAATTATGAATGCAATTACAAGTCATAAACAAAGCATGCGGTTTCATATCCTTCTCGGCGCTTCGCTAGCCCTTGGGACGATTGCGGCGAACGCCGTGGGCTTCCGATTGCCCAACCAGGACCCGGACGCTATCGCCCGGGGCAATGCCTTTGTTGCCACAGCCGATAATCCTTCCGCCATTTACTACAATCCAGCAGGAATTACCCAGTTGGAGGGGCAAAACGTTCGCGCCGGGCTGTACCTGGTAACTGGCGGCTACGAATTCGACTCGCCGAACGGCGTGAAGTACAAAGCCAACTCCGATTTCCAGCCTGTGCCTCAGTTGTACTATGTGTTTTCGCCTAATGACTCTCCTCTCTCCTTCGGACTGGGGGCGTATTGCCCTTACGGCTTGTCTTTAGACTGGGGTCAGAACACGCCGTTCTGGACGGTCGCCGAGAAGGGCAGCGTCTTGTACTTGAGCGTAAATCCGGTCATCGCCTGGAAGGTGCATCCCACGCTCTCCGTGGCCATCGGCCCTACGATTAATTACTCCCAGGCCGACTTTCAGCAGGGCCTCGACCCCGCTCCGGGCTTTCTGCCGCCGGGCCAACTCAGGCTCCAAGGGGATGGCTGGGCTTACGGCTTTAACGCGGGCCTGCGCTGGCAACCGCATGAGAAGTGGGCCTTTGGCCTCAGTTATCGCTCCCCCACTTCGGTGGATTATAAAGGGACAGCCGAGTTCAGCCCCTCCTTCTACGCCGGCTCCTCCAGCTCGACCACCGCCAATATCCGCTTCCCCCAGTTCGCTGTCGCCGGCATCTCCTTCCGTCCGACGAAGGATTGGAACTTCGAATTCGACCTCGACTGGGCGGATTGGGACGCCGTGAAGCAGATCTCCATCCAAAACCTGCCGTCTATTACTTTGAACTATAAGTCGAGTTTCATGTACGAATTCGGCGTCACCCGCCAACTGGGCAAAGGGTTCTTCGCCAGCCTAGGCTATTTTTACAGTGAGAACTCCAGCCCGGACCATGACTTCACTCCGGCCATCCCCGATACAGACCTGCACCTAGGAAGCGCCGGCCTCGGCTACAAGAGCAAGCACTTCGACTGTACCGTGGCCTATCAGTTCGGATACAACCCCAGCCGCGAAGTCACGGCCGACGTAACCTATCCGTCAGCAAACGGGACTTACCACGTCTTCAACCAGGCGGTTAACCTCGCGGCCACGTTCAAATTCTAGCCGACGGGCGAATCTTCTCTGGGCTTCTTTGGCCAGAAGTTTTTTCTGGCGCCGCGGGAGCTTAGATTTGGCTGGCAGCCTGAACTAAATCGCAGAGCGGGCGGTCACGCCACGCTCCAACACACTGGCTACGTCAATCTCGATCTCCTTTACCCAATTATGCACCCAGGCTTTAGGGACCGCGGGATCAGTGGTGACATCCGGGTGTGCCTGGATTGTCAAGCTGAGTCGGTTGTGAAAGGTGACACAGCCTGCCCCTATTAATAGGGCGCGAAATACGGGCGGGCAAAAGAGCCAACCGCCCAAACAGTCAGTCTCCGTCAGCTCCTTTTCAGGATCCCAGTCGCCCAGGTTCGAAAACGAGCCCAGGTTCCACTGGGACGCGCCCAGCCCAGTCGCTATCAGGTATCTCCGCATCCCAGCAGTAGTGTACCGCCCCAGCAAATACATCCCCCAGTTGGCCCAGTGTTCGCCCTTGGCCAAGGTGGCATACACGTTCCGGTGGATGTCGTGCACCGTCTCGTAAGATTGCACCTTCACCCCTACATAACTGGTGTGGACATCCGTATCCCGTCCCCGGTCCACTTTGCCGCGAATGTTCACCGGAATCATCCAAGGTACGACCGAAGATTGGTCTTCGAGAAAGGGACGAATCGCCTTGGTCAGATGCTTCAGGAGAAACGAGTTTACGGTGAAGCCCGCTTTTCTGCAAACGCGTCGCACTTGGGTAGTGGCCCTATCGTCGAAGATATGCCAGGCCACTGCCGTCGGGGGTTGCGAAGCGTTGCCTTTGGCCAATCCGCGCTCCATCGGGCCCCACTTGACCGGGCGTCTGGGCTTTAAGTAAGTCGGCAAGGCTCGTAATGTCGAAAGCCACGATGGGGAAACCGGATACTTGATCTGGGGCAGGCGCTCCACTCGCGCGCCACGGCCCCGGAGAATGTCCGCCATCCCGCCAATTCCATCAAAGTGAGTATGAGGACGATATATCCACTCCACTTCGGCAGCACCCGGAGGGATGCGCCCGAAACGAATTCCGACGTACTCGCCCAGCTCTTCCAAGGCGAAGAACCATGAGGCAATGGGATCTCTCGTTCGCCGGGACATAACCTCAGCCCCCATTGCCGGTCCAATGGCCCGACTGTCCATTAAGCGGACAGTCATCGGCCTATTTTCAACCGGCTGCTCTCGAAGGCTTTGCATATGTACAGATTCTATCGACACTGCGATCTTAACGCAAAGCAAGTCGCTCGCCAAAGCAGAAAGGCGGGCAGAAAAGTTGGCCTGTGCGCGACAATTCCCCGTCTGCACGCGGTCATAGGCTCGTGCGCGGTTCTGCTGCTATTCTACCAACGCCGTAGACCTCAAGGTCTGCGGGGGGCTCACGGCCAGCCCCGCTGAGCGCGGTCCAGGCTGCGGCCTGGTGCCCAGCTCCTCGTGAACCTTACAAAAGTGGTGCCCAAGGATGGCCAAGCCAATGAAGTTCTGGATGGAATCTCGCTTGTGCAGGCAGGCCCAGAGCAACACCCTCCAGAAGTGGGTCCGGCCTTTTCGGATCAATCCCAGCCAGAAGAAACACCGAATGACGGCCAGAATCGCCTCGCCCGTCAACGGCGGCTGTTCCTTCGGCTCCTTATACTCGGCCAGCAGAACCCTCACCCTATCGTAGTAATTCCGGGGCTCGTAAAGAGCCTTCACCAAAGCGCGATAATTGGTTCTGAGAGTTTCTCGGTCCATCCGTGTGACGATATTTGTATCGTCCATGACGTTGTCCCCGCAGACCGGGCCAAGGATCCTGCCCTCGCGCTTCAGGCGCTCGTACAGCCCGCTGCCGAACGGCGCTTGCAGCAGGCCGACCATTGCCATGACGATCCCGTTCTCTTGAATCAGTTCATACTGGCGACGAAATATGTCGGGCGGATCGTGATCAAAACCGATGATGAAGCCGCCCTGGACTTGCAACCCGTTCCGCTGCAACCGGCGAATCTGCTCCGGTAAATTGCGGTGGAGATTCTGTTTCTTGTTGCACTCGGCCAGGCTGCCCTCGTCGGGAGTCTCAATCCCTATGAAAACCCAGTCGAACCCGGCCTCATACATCAGGTCCATGAGCTCCTGGTCATCGGCCAGGTTCATCGTAATCTGCGTGTGAAACGAAATGCCCCGTTTCCCGCGTTTCCACTCGATAATCGCCGGCAACAGCTCATCCTTCAGGCAAGGCTTGTTAGCCATCAGGTTGTCGTCCACAAAGTAGATTTTGCCCCGCCAGCCGGTCCGGTAGATGTTGTCCAATTCCGCGATGGTCTGCGCGGGAGTCTTGAAGCGCGGCCGGCGCCCGAAGAGTGTCGTGACATCGCAAAAATCGCACTGGTAAGGACACCCGCGGGAGAACTGCAGGCTCATCGCTCCGTAGTGCCTGGTCTCGAGCAGTTGGTAAGCCGGCAGGGGCGAAGTGCGCAAATCCGGAAACTCAGTGGTTGAATAAACGCGCTTCGCCTCTCCCTTCGCGAGATCCTCCAGAAAACCGGGCAGCGTCACTTCCGCTTCGTTGAGCACCAAATGGTCAACGTCCTTGAAATTGTCCGGGTCGCTCGTAAACAAAGGCCCTCCGGCTACGACCTTCACCCCAGCCTGTTTGCAGCGCTCGATGACCCGGCGGGAAGAAGCCTGCTGGATGCTCATCGCGCTCAGGAACACATAATCCGACCAGGCCAGGTCTTCCTCTCGCAGAGGCTCCACGTTCAGATCCCGGAGGCGTTGCTCACACTCCGGAGGGAGCATCGCGGCAACCGTCAGCAAACCAAGCGGTGGCGAGTAGGCCCGCTTGCCCATAAACCGCAATGCATGCGTCAGGCTCCAGAAGGTTTGGGGAACCTCTGGATAAATGAGCAGGATCTTCAGTCGCGGCACAGTGATTCTTACAGTTAAGCTGACTAGCGGGCAGTTTTGCGTGCAAACAAACTCGAAGTCGAGCGATTTCAATCGTTCCTCATGCGCAGTCGCGCATCCGGGCACCGCCACCATGCCGGATTAAGCAGCGACGTTGTCGGATTCGGCTCCGCCGACAAGGACAGAGTTCAGCCATTAGCGGCATTCATGTTGGCAAATGGAAAGCGACAGGCGGGCGGCCCTCAGTTTCTCGTTTCTGGACACCGAGGGACAATTCTACGGTACCAGGGTAGTACCAGGGAGGTACCAGGGGGGTGCCAGATCAATGCCCGGGCAACGGGTGTGCAAGAGGCCTTTCGCACTATTGCGAATGCTTATACTGCCCGTACTTTCGGCTTTCGGAGTGCTCCCCTCCTCTCAACTCCCTTCCGGTATCGAAAAGTAAAACGTTGATCCCTGGCCCGGCTGGGACTCGACCCAGATCATCCCGGCATGCCGCTCGACAATCTTTTTGCAGATGGCCAGGCCAATGCCGGTGCCGGAATATGCCTTGCGAGTGTGCAGGCGCTGGAAGATATGGAAGATCCTCTCGTAATACTGCGGCTCGATACCGATGCCGTTGTCGCGGACCGAGAAGACCCATCGCCCCTCGTGCTTTTGGGCGCCGACATGGATGCGCGGAGGCGACTCGCCGTGGAACTTAATGGCGTTGCCGATGAGGTTCTGGAAAAGCTGCATCATCTGGGTGGCATCCACGGATAAGGTGGGCAACGGATCGTGGGTGATCGCGGCCCCGGCGGCTGCGATGCCGGTCTCCAGGTTCCGCAGGGCCCGCTCAAGCACGACCTCCAGATCCGCAGGGGCAAAGGCCCCGCCGCGCGTGCCGACACGGGAGTAGGCCAGCAGATCCGCAATCAGCCGCTCCATGCGGGTGGCCCCGTCGAAGGCGCCGGCAATGTAGTCTTGTGCCTTGGCATCCAGCTTGTCGGGGAAGCGGAGTTGGAGGAGCTTGACGTAGCCGCCAACGGCCCGCAGCGGCTCCTGGAGGTCATGCGAGGCGACGTAGGCAAACTGCTCCAGGTCGCGATTGGAGCGCTGGAGGTCGTCGGCTGTCTGCTGGAGCTGGGCGTTAGCGTCGGTGAGTTCCTGTGTGCGCTGCCGGACCAGCACCTCGAGCTGGTCGCGGTGCCGGGCCAGTTCGGCCTCCACCTGGAACCGATGCACCGCCTCGCCGATCAGCGGGGTCATGGTCTCGAGGAACTCCACTGCCGTCGGCGGGAACTGGCCAGGTCGCCGATCCACGAGGTGGATGGCGCCAATCGCTTCGTCGCGGTAACGAATGGGAAGGATGGCCAACGAGGCGAACCCGAACTTCATGCAGTTGCCGCGGAAGTGCGCGCGCTCTTCCGGCGGCAGGCTGTTGAGCAACGCGATGGCGTCGTCGCAGCGATACGAGCCGCCGGGCGTCAACAGGGCGCGGTCCGTCGCCTCGAAGACCTGCGAGATGGCGCGAATGCAGCAGCAGTTGTCCCGCTGGAGCGACAGCCGGCCCTCCAAGTCAAGGAACTCCGGCTCGAAGCCCGCCCAGGCCGCGTAAGGAATCTCGCCCTGCTCGTCGGCGATGCGGATGCCCAGGGCCTGACACCCGGTCCAGTGGCGAACGGCCTCGACCACCGACCTGAGGTAGTCCCGAGCGGAAGTCTTCCGGGCAAAGAGCGCCAGCAAAGCGCTGGTGAAGTCCCGCCGCCGCTCGGCCTGTTTGCGCTCGGTGATGTCGCGCGCCGCGGCAAACACGCCCTGCACCTGCCCGGCCTCATCACGATAAACGGTAGCGTGATAGAGCACGTCGGTCGTGCGACCCGAGGCGTGGCGAATGGTAAGCGGGTAATCCCGCACCAGGCCCTCGGCCAGGACTTTCTGGTAGCCAGCCTCCGCGAAGGCCGGTTCGGTGAAGTAGCTCGAGAAATCGCTGCCGATGAGGCGTTGGCGCGTGACCCCCGTCGCCAGCTCGGTGGCCTCGTTCACGTCGGTGATCTGGCCGGCGGGGCTGATGGTGACCAGAGGGTCAAGGCTGGCCTCGATCAGATTGCGGGCGTAGCGAGAGGCGGCGCGCAGCTCTACCGTCCGCTCCGTGACCCGCTGTTCCAGTTCCTCATTGATCTTTCGCAGCGCGGCCTGCGCGAGATCGCGCTCCAGGTCAGCCTGGGCCTTCGCCGCCCGCAGGCGCAGCGCCCCAACGCAATAAGCCACGTCGTCGGCCAGTTTGGTCAACAGCTTGATCTCGTCCTCCGGGAATGGCTCGGGCTGTTTGGAATAGAGCGTGATAGCACCGAAGGCCCTGCCTTCGGCGAGCAAGGGGATGACCAGCGACGAGGCATAACCGCGTTTGAGGACTTCCTGGCGCCAGGGCGCAAACCGGGGATCGGTCAGCATATTGGCGCAGGCGGAGGGTTTGCCGGTGCGAATGGCCGTGCCGGTGGGCCCACGGCCGCGTTCCGTGTCCGCCCAGGTGATGTTCAAGGTTTCGAGGTAACCCGGCTCAAAGCCGGCGCAGGCGATGGGACGAACGGTCCTGGCTGCGTCTTGCTCGGCGAGACCGACCCACACCATCGCATGACCGCAGTCTTCGACCACAATCCGACAGACGGCTTCCAGGTATTCGGACTCGCTTGTGGCACGCAGCAGAGCCTGGTCGCTCTTGCTTAGCGCCTTAAGGGTGCGGTTGAGCTTCTGAAGCTGCTCTTCGCGCTGCCGCCGCTCGGTGATGTCCTGGTTGGCGCCGATGAAGCGAGCGGGCGGGCGGTGCTCGCCCTCGCCCTGGAAATAGACGCGCCCGTGGGAGGCGATCCACCGCACCGAGCCGTCGGGCCAGACTACGCGAAACTCGCGGTGATACGCGCCTCCGTCTTTGCCGGTCAGGGCCTGCTTGACCGCCTGGTCCACCTCCGCCCGGTCCTCGATGTGAATGGCGGCGATCGCCCCGGCGTAGTCTATCTTCTTGGCCTGCGGTATGCCCCACATTTCGCGGCAGCGTTCATCCCAATACACCTCGCCGGTCTGGAAGTGGTAATCCCACGCCCCCAGGTCGGCTGCCTCCAGCGCCAAGCGGCGCTGCTCAGCAGCGCGACGCAGCTCGGCGCTGACCTGCTCGGCCTGGTGCCGGGCCCGGACGGCGTCGTCCATCATGTTGAGGGCGGCGTGGCGGGAGGCAGCGAGGGATTCATTAGCCTGCTGGAGGTCGGCGCTGACCCGCTCGGCCTCGGCGCGGGCCTCGATGGCGTCTTCCGCCAGACCAAGGGCGGCCCGGCGCGAGGCCTGCACTTCTTCGCTGGCGGCCTGGAGTTCGGCGACGCGCTGCCGCAGTTCGGCGTTCAACCGCTGCTCGGTTCCTTCGGCCTGTGTCTGCTCCGACACGTCGGTATTGGTGCCAAACCACTGCTGGACGCGGCCCTGCGCATCCTTGAGGGGCATCACGCGCGTCAGGAACGGTCGGAATACGCCGTTGGCCCCGCGCAAGGGGAACGTCATGTCGAAAGGTTGGCCGGTGGCAATGGAAGCCTTCCACCGCTCCATCACGGCCGGTAGAGCCTGCGGGTCGTGGACGCTCTGCCAGCCCCAACCTTCCATCTGTTGGGGGGTCGTTCCGGTGTATTGATACCACCGCCGGTTGTACCAGGTGATATAGCCGTCGCCATTGGCCCACCAGGCAAGGTTGGGGATCGAGTCAGCCAGCGTGCGGAATTGCTGTTCGCTCTCCCGCAACGCTTGCTCAGCCCGCTTGCGCTCGGTGATGTCGCGGATTGCGGTGTGACGCCTCGCACTGCCTGGGGAGACGGGCCGACCGCGCGCTTCGACGACGATTCGCGCGCCGTCCTTGCACACCAAGGCATGTTCAATCAAGGAGTCCCGCCCCTGCAGGATATTCGCCATTATCCGGTCGCGGTCCTCGGGGGCAATCAGGCTGGCAAGCTCTACGCCCTTCAACTCCTCCACGGAATACCGCAACATCTGGGCGCACTGCTCATTGCAGTCTATGATCCGTCCCGCTTCGCTTTCGATGATGCCTTCAAAGGTTGCCTCCTCGAAGGTCGCCAGCCGCGCCTCGCTCGCGCGCAAGGCCATCTCCCGGTCGTAGGCGGCGGCTTTGCGCGAGTTGCGCCGATAGATTTCGGCCACCACGCTCATGAACAGGCCCATGCCGCTGAAAATCACCAGTGCCAAGCGGTCCACGGGCGACGCGATGGCGAACTGTCCAATCGGCGGCACAAACCAGTATGACACTACCAAACCCGCCAATGCCGTAGCCGCCAATCCCGGCCCGATCCCCCCCAGCAGCGCCACCACCATTACCGCCGGGTAGAACGTGATGTACGTGGGCAAGCCGGGGCCGATCCACGCCGCCACCGCCTGCCAAAACCCTGTCGCCGCCGCCACGGCCGCGACCGCCAAGCCGTAACGCAACACCCAGCCCAGCCGGCGGGAACGCAGGAAGCCCTCGATCTTTTCGTGATCGGTCGGGTTGGACAGATTAGGGTCCATACCTTTGTGTCGTTGCGCTGGTCATTCCGCGGCTTGGGTTTGCTCGTGGGCTGCGGGTCCATAGCGCGGCGGCTGGGCGAGCAGGGCGCAAAGGGCGTTGACCTCTTTCTTCAACTCGATCATGCGCAGTTCCCGGCCCACCATGGCCTGGTTGAAATGGCTCAATTCGTCGTTGGTGACGCGCAGTTCGGCCGTGCGCTCGTCAACCAGTTCCTGCAGATGCTCGCGGTGCCTGGTCAACTCGGCTTCGGCCTGCTTGCGCTCGGTAATGTCCAGGCCCACCTCCATGATCTGCGGCAAGCCGTCCACGTCCCTGCAGGGGAAGTCGTAAATGTCGTAATTGCGGCCGTCCTGACCGACCCACTCCCAACGCCGCGGCGCGTGGGTCTTGAGGACGTTATAGGTCTGGCAGTTTTCGCAGGGCTCGGCACGGTTGAAAATGTATCCATAGCAGCGTCTGCCGTTAGAGTTGCCGAAGTGCTCCTCAAAGAAGCGGTTGGCAAAGGACACATGATAGTCGGCTGTCAACAGGACCACGTAGGCTGGCAGCAGATTGAGCACTTCCAGCAGCCACTGCTGCTCGGCCTGTACCGCCTCGGTCACCTTGCCCTGGACTTCGCCTGTTGGTGGAGGTTCCCCCGCAGCGATTTGATCTCCGGGCGCGTCAGTACCGGGCGCAGCCGGTGGTGGTGGGGTGGATCGTGGTATCAATTCGGGATTCATGCTGCTCCTCAGATAATCCAAGGCTGGCTGCCTTTCCGAGCTTGGCTGCAGGCAGGGTGCGAGCTGGTTTGCTCTGCTTCATTCTACGCATGTATCGCGCGGCAACCAGTCGAAGGCCAAGTCATCTGCTTCCTGCAATCGGTTTCCTTCCCTCAGGGGCAAAACACGCCCCCTCCCGCAAGTATTGCGGGCCAATATGCCGTTCAGTGGCCCGTAGGGCAATCCTTTTCTCGGTGCCTTTCTCTGCCCGGCGAGCCGACGTGTTCCAGTTGGCGATCGTCTGGACCAGCAGCGACCAGCCAGCCGACTGACCCCACCCGTTGATCGCCCATAAAACCCGCATCTCATTCAATGAAGAGGCAAAGGCAAACCCCAGAGTAGTCCAAAGATCCGGAGTTGCCAGGAGCGTAAACGCCCATCCGATTCGACAAGTCCTCTCAAATGCGTAGAAAAAGCTTGCGGCGGTAAATCCAGTAAAGCAGCAGCCACATCACAATCACGATGAAGCCCCCGTAAAGCAAGGGTTCATAAGGGCGGCCGAACAGCTTAAAGACACTCGGAGCCAGATGGGTCCTAAGGCTCTTGCCGATGAAATTGCCGCCGAGCGCAGCGATGCAATAGGCGGCAATGGAATTCGTGCCAATCACGACGAGCGGGAACGACCACCGTTTGCGGCCCCAGAGGTCGAGCAGTAGGTAAAAACCCGCCATTAAGACCAAACACAAACCGCCGCTGAATAGGGTCCAACTGGGAGTCCAGATGCGTTTGACTATAGGACAAACGCCTAGCCAGCCCAACGCGCCTCCGGCGGCCACGCAGACGACACCCGTGGTAGCCAGCCATCTTACTTCGTGCAGCGTCATAAACGTGCGTGATTGGCCGCGCGCCGCGCGGCTGGCTAGCGAGAATGGCAGCGCCACCCCCACCAGGAATGAAAAGGATGGTTGGATCAAGTCGTGGAGCGAGCAGCCAATCCATTCGGCGTGACTCCGGTGGTGGGCCAGGAACTTCCACAAGGCACTGCCAGGCACGGCTTGGGCCACCCGAGAGAGGTCGAGCGCTTCAGCCATCATCAGCAACATGACCAGACCACGGTAGGCATCCAACGAAGTGAGGCGAGCCGGGGCTGGACTTGTCCCCTGCTCACGCACCGGCTTGGGAGTTTCCGACGCCACCGCGGTCATACGCTTGCCCGATACAAACTCTCAAAACGTTTGTCGCATTGACGGGCAGAATGAAAGGAAAATCGCTGGGTTGGCGGGTCCGCCGGACACACTTGAAACGTTTTGTCCTATGCTGAACATCTTGACGCTAACAGGTCAATTCCGTCACTCTAGGGGCACCATGGATCGACGTGAATTCGTTACTTCGTTCGCCGCGTTGGGGGCCACGGCAGCTCTCCCAACGGTGGCCGCCGCTCAAACCAACCCCCTCCCGAGCACCATCGGTGCTCCCGCGCCTGGTCTCCCGGACGCCTTGCGAATGGCGACGTTGCGCAAAGAAACCACCCGCCAGCTCACCACGTTCAACCTGGCGCGCAAGAGCAAGACCGTCCCCATTCCGCGCGGCAAGCGAGTGACCCTTGGTGAGGTGAAGGGCCAAGGTTACATCGCCCAGTTCTGGCTCACGTTCCCGGGCTGGTTCTGGCAACACTGGAACCCCAAGGCGCCCATCAACCAGTCGATCCTCAAGACCCTCATCCTGCGGATCTACTGGGACGGCGCCGAGCAACCGGCGGTGGCCGCGCCCGTGGGCGACTTTTTCGGCGCGGGCTTGTGTGAGGTGGCCAGCTTCGCCTCACGCTATTTTGGCACCTCCAGCGGCGGCTTCTTCTGCAAATGGCCGATGCCGTTTCGCAAGAGCTTTCGCGTCGAGCTTGAGAACGTCGATCCCGAACTCGATACCGATGTCTTCAGCAACATCCTTTACCAGTTAACCGATGCCCCGCCTGAAACGACGGGCTACTTCCATGCCCAGTTCAACACCGCCCAGAATCCCGGCCCGGCGCCGGTGCAAATCGCCGAGGCGCACGGACGCGGCCACTACGCCGGGTGCCTTCTCTACATGCAAGGCCAGGAGCGCAATTATCTCAGCTTCCTCGAAGCGCCCGAATATGTGTGGATCGATGCCGATTGGGACACGCCGCGCATCGTCGGGACCGGCCTCGAGGACTATTTCCTCGGCGGCTGGTATTTCCGTGAAGGCACTTTCATTGGCCCTTACCACGGTGTGCCAGTGAAAAATGCGCTCGACGCGAGTGTCGCGATGTATCGAGTGCACGAAGCCGATGCGATTCACTTCCAGGAGCGGCTCAAGTTCGCCTTTGTCAACCCGTGGTCCCCCGACCGGCTCAAACCATTCTGCTTCTCCTCGGTCGCCTATCTTTACCTGGACAAGCCGGACGGCCAGGGGGTGCCGATTCCTTCCGCCAAGGATTTGATGTGCTGGTATCGCATCCGCAATTCCGACCACCAAAGCATTCCTTAAAGAGTTACATCGTTACATCGTTGCATGGTTACACGGGGACGCAATCCCTGTGGCGTTTGTAACCTATGTAACCATGTAACCCCGCGTTGTGCTAATACCTGACCGTCAGCACCACCCTCCCCTTCGCCCCCGGCGGCATCGTCACTGTCTCCTCCTCAGCGTCAAACTGCTCCCAACTCTTGCCGTTGGCAGTCACTGAGCGAATCCGATGGCCTTCGGGCACCCGCAGCCGAAGTTTCACCCGCGCGGTCGGTGGCGTTGGCGGCAGCTCGACCATGGCCTCGACCATTCCAGCCTGGAGATGCGAGCGGAGAGTGAAGCTGAGGCGTCCCCAAGGGGTGGGCGCGCGGGATACGGCGATGGTCTGTCCATCCTCCAACCAGGCCCGCGGGGTCCCCTTGGCTAGCCAAAGCGTGTCCGATCCGGGCTCTTCAAATACGAGCATCCAGCGAGTGAGCAACGGCGCTACCATCTGCGCCGGGGTGCAATACGGAGCGGCGAATCGTTTCGGATCGAGGAGCCGTGTCTCCGGCGCCGTCCAGGTGCCCCGTGTGTACTGGTGCGCCATGAGGCTGTAAAGCGTCAGCAGGTATTCGCGCACGAAATCATGCTGCAGCAAGCCGTACGCGTGCCCATAGCTCAGGAATCCGCCCCATTCGCGCGTGTCGTAACCATAGACCGTCGGAATCCCAAGAATGATGTCATGGTGCGCGGCGCGATAGTTGACGATCGTCTCGACCTGGGCACGCGTCAGGTTGCCCGAGTGAAGCATCTCCACATAAGCGCGGTAGGAGCGGAATTGCGGATCAAGCTTGTCGCGCGCGACGGCGATATGGAACGGCTCCTTCACCCCCGCAATCGCCGGCAGGCAGGGCGGCTGCGTATTGGTCAGCATCGATCGCACAATTGCCTGCTGAAGATCGGTCATCAAAGCGCGCGAATCCTGCCTGAGTTCCCGCCCCCAGCGGGCTAGCTCCGGCTGATGCTTCTTCCGTCCAACCTTCTCCCAGACGGCCCCCAAATCTTCGAATCCACGCGCGGCCTCCGTGCTGTTCGACAGGTACGGCTGCATGTAGCGCGGCGGGTCTGGATCGAGACAGGCGTCCGCCTCGCTCCAGCCAGCGATCATCCCGTAGGCCGGATCATCCGCCGGCAGACGCAACGCCTTCGCCCGCAAAGACAACAGCAGTTTCGCCACCGCATCCAGCCGGCGCCGGTGGTGCAGCAGCAGCTCGTGGTCGCCGGTGTAATTGGCGTACTGCGCGACGACCGTCAGCATTCGCCCATACTGGCCGGTCTCCGGGCCGCGATAGAGAATCGAGCCATCGTCGCGCACGAAATAGGTGAAGTAGTTGTCGATGTATCCGCGCGCCAAATCAGTGAGCCCCCACGCCAGCATGGCCGCAGTATCCGCGTTAAACGTGTCAGGAAAACCGTCATGCTCACTGCCCCCGTAGCCGCGGTCGAATACGCCGTATTTGGGGAATGCGCCGATCCGGGTCATCATTTCGCGCACCAGCGAATGGCGCGCCAGGTCGGCCAGATGCCGGTCGGGGACGTCGATCTCCATGCCCTGCGCTAGGGCCCGGTCCCATCCGGCCCGCAAGGACAACAGCTCCTCATAGAAGGCTTCCGGCTTTGCATCCAGGCGCGGCGGGAAAGGATGATATGAATCAAAGTAACGAGCCCAACGCAGCGTGTTGTCTTCAATCCGGCTCAATCGATACCAGACTGGCTGCACCCGCTGGTTGCCGTTCTCCACTCGCATCGGGGCATAAATAATCAGTTCCGACCAATCGCCTGGTTTCTCCGGATATACAAACCTCAGTGTCGGCAGCCACCCCCCCACCAGTCCGTGCAGCACCCGGCCCTCATCACAAACCTTCCGGATCGCCGGGATATACGCCACCGGATCGAAGTTCGGCGTGCTGCCCCCATAGAACACGCCGGCCTTCTCCATACAGTCGTGCGTCCCGACAAAGGTGGACGTGTACATCTTCGAGATCGGTGGGAAGCAAGCCGCCACCTCGGCGTAGTCCGGGTCGCGCGGCTGGGCCAGGATCTCGTCCCCCAGCAGATCACGCTCGCTCTTGAATACCTCATCGAGGCTGTGCCCGCGATAAAGACTCTTGGGGTCGGCCCGCGTGGGCTCGCTGGACTTGGGCAAATTCAGCTTCACTCCCTTCGCGTCCACGAACAGCAGGTGGCCGTTCGTCTGCGAGAAATCCTCGAACACCGCCAACCGGTCGCCGAGCGCACCTCGCACTACCGCCATTAACGACCATTTCCCCACCGATTGGCCCGTCTCGATCCGGCTCTCCTTCCCTCCCCAATCCGCCGTCACCATCCCGGACCCGGAAATACTGATTACCTTGGGACCGTCCAGCGCGGCGTCTGCAAGAGCAGAACAAGGAAGGGTCAAGAAACCGGTCGCCACTGCCAAGGCCAAGTGCCGAGAATTCCAATTCATTCTCTGCATATGACATCTCCGGCGAGCATGCGTGTATCCAAGCATAGTTGTGAACTCCGGGCAAGCGTGGTACCGCTTTGGCTTTGCCAACCCCCGCTTGCCGCCTACATTTGGGTCATGCAGCGTTCGCTTTTGATGGCGTTGGCCCTTCTGGGCTGCACGCAGGCCTGTCCCGTGGGAGCCGAAAAGGTGCTGGTGGAGGCGGGCAAGTTCACCGAGGTCTTCGACCCGAAAGCCGGCGAGAAAGACCCCTGGTGCATCAACGACCACACGTTCGTGCGCGGACAGGACGGGACTTAGCATGTCTTCGCGATCACGCACATTCTGCCGGTCAACTTCGCCCGGGACCCGGGCAAGAACCTGCTACACGCGACGGCGAAGTCGCTTACCCAGTCGCCCTGGCACAAGGAGCCGTTTGCGGTGACGGCGGACTGGGACAAATACGGAGAGTGGCTGTTCTGGGCGCCGCATGTGATCCGGCACAACGGGCTTTACTACATGTTCGTCTGCGCCGGGAACAACCAGGGGCATCAATATAGAATCCATTTGCTGACCTCGAAGGACTTGTGGCATTGGGAACGCAACCTGGCCAATCCCCTGCTCACCGACGGCTTTGACGCCCGCGACCCGAACGTCCTCCGGGTGGGGAACCAGTGGGTGTTGTATTACACCGCCACGTCAAAACCAGAGGGTGGCAACCACCTGGCGGCCTGCGTGACCAGCGACGACCTGCTCCATTGGGCCAACCGCAAGGTGGTCTTCACGCATCCGCAGACGGGCACGTTCGGCGGACCGACGGAGTCGCCGTTCGTGGTGCGTCGCGGGGAATCGTACTACTTGTTCGCCTGCGACGGTGGGACGATCAACGTTTATCTCAGCCAGGACCCGTTCCACTGGGAGTTCAAGGACCAGGTCGGGGCGATCTACGCCCACGCCTCTGAGGTGGTCCGCGACGTGGATGGGAAGTGGTACATCAGCCACGCCGGCTGGGAGCACGGAGGTCTCTCGCTCGCCCCGTTAACCTGGCATGACGGGCAGGACGCGGCGGACGCTTCGCTGAACCCCGGAGAATAGAGCCACGGCGGCTTGCTAACAGTCCTGCCACGGCGCCATATCGGCGCGTTCGCGCGAGGCAATGCCGCGGTGAGTCCTTCGCCGTTAATCCCGGCGTTGGCTGGGCGCCTCAGGGTTTTCACTGTTCATTGCCTTTCGGTGCCACAAATCGATCGGCTTGGCCGCGTCTGTCTTGAAGGGCAGGCTCACCTTTCTCCCGGTGCCTGCGGACTCGTAGGCCGCAAACAAAGTCTCCATGACCACGCGTGCATCCTCACCGGTGACCAGCGGCTGTTTATCGTGCTTTACGCAATCGACGAAGTGAGCCATCTCCTGCACGAAGCCGTAGTTCCAGATTTCCTCGTAGATGGGGAAGGACCAACCCACCGTCGAGCCCGCTTTCTCGACCGCGTAGTCGTAGCCGCCAGCGCTGTAAGCCGTAATGGCGTTGCCGTGGAGCAGATCGGCATAGGCCACGCCCTTGGAACCATGCACTTCCGCGCGGTCGTCCATGCCGCCCAGCTTGGTCCAGCTGTCTTCGGCCAATCCCATCGCCCCATTGGCAAATTCCAGGATGAGGATGGCGTTGTCGTCCCCGCCGGTCTTGCCCGTATGCACATGGGTGCCCATCTGGGCATAGACCGACGTGATTGGCAGCCGGCCCAGCATCCAGCGGAAGAACTGGATGGCGTGGCAGCCCATGTCCATCGTCACGCCGCCCCCAGCGCGGCCCACGTCCCAAAAATGCGGGGCATGAGGGCCGTCGTGTTTCTCGGATTGCTTGATTAGCACCGGCTGCCCCAGTGCGCCGCTATCCAGAAGCTGCTTGAGCCGGACATATTTCGGCGCGAAGCACAACTCCTCCGCATACATCAGCTTAACCTTAGCTTGATTGAAGGCCGCGAGCATCCGGTCAGCCTCAGCCAGGTTCAGGCACATCGGCTTTTCCAGCACGATATGCTTGCCGGCGGCGGCGGCAGCGACGGTCACCTGGCAGTGGACGTCGTTGGGAGCACCGACTGCGACCAGATCGATTTCCGGCATTTCCAGCAAGCGGCGATAGTCGGCAAAATGATGGGGAATGCCGTTCTTCCGGGCGAAGGCCTCGGCTTTACCTGGGCTGGGTGAAGCCACGGCCACCAACTCCGCGTCGGCACACCTCTTCAGCGCCTCGGCGTGAATGGTCGAAATGAAACCGGAGCCGATCAGGCCGACGTTGACTTTGTCGCTCACAAGCTCCACCCCTTTCGGTATTCATAGTGGAGAAGCTTGTTGGCGTCCGGGTCATTCGTGATCTTAAGATTCTCGGAGTCCCAGCTTAGCTTCTGACCGCCGTTGTGAATGCAAACGCTGCCCAACAGAACCGCTTCGGTTAGCGGCCCGGCGAAGTCAAAGCTCGACCGTGTGGGCGAGCCGCTCTTGCAGGCTTCGAGCCATTCCTTGTGGTGCCCGATCGAGCGCGGTAGTGTTTTGGGAGGACGTTTGTATTCCTTGTCCCGGCTTTCCGGGAGCAGACGCGGAAGTTCGCCACCCCAGCCGGTGACGAGCATCTTACCCTTGTCACCGACGAAGATAATGCCGTCCTCGGGGTCCAATTCCCGATTCTCCTCCAGTTCTGCCGGGCGTTCGGGTAACATCCCGCCATCATACCAGTGCAATTTGACGGGCGGCAGGTCGCCTCTCGCCGGGAACTGGTAGTGGACAATCGCCGCCAAAGGAACGGTCTCGGGAAACACGGGCGTCGAGCTGGCCTGAACCGTGTCCGGGGCGCCGAGTTTGAGCGCTGAGAACACGGGGGCCAAATTGTGAATTCCCATGTCGCCAATCCCACCCGAACCAAAATCCCACCAACCGCGCCAGCGGAACGGCGCGTAAGCCGGATGATATGGCCGCCAGGGAGCAGGACCGAGCCACAAGTCCCAATCGAGAGTGTCAGGCACGGCCGCGGTTTCCTTGGGCCGTTCGACGCCTTGGGCCCACCAGAGCGGCATTTTGCCTCGGTGCGTGGGGCGGTCGGACCACACATGGACTTCGCGCACGGGCCCAATAGCGCCGTCGGCGAGCCATTCGTTGATGAGCCGGTTGCCCTCGAAGGCCATCCCCTGGTTGCCCATCTGGGTGGCGACCTTGGCGGCGCGCGCCGCTTTGGCGACCGCCCTGGCCTCATAAACAGTGCGCGTCAAGGGCTTCTCGCAATAGACATGCTTGCCCATTTTGATCGCGGTGATGGACACGATGGCGTGGTTGTGATCCGGCGTGCCGACCACCACGGCATCAATGCTCTTCTCCTTGTCGAGCATCTGCCGGAAGTCCTTATACTGTTTCGCAGCGGGATATTGCTTGAACGTCTTGTCCGCGTAGTCCCAATCGACATCGCACAAGGCCACGATGTTCTGACTGTTGACCTCTCGAAGGTCCGCGCCGCCCTGACCGCCGATGCCGATGCCGGCGATGTTAAGCTTGCTGTTGGGCGAGGCCTGGCTGGCGCGGCCCAGCACATGCCGCGGCAAGACCATGAAGGCAGTTACTGCGCCGGCGGTGGCAAGAAAGCTGCGGCGGGACATGGCCCCGGCGGNNGCGTCCGGATGCAGCCAAAGCAGGGAAGCGGGAAAGCGGGTTGTGAAGGCAGGCTTCATGAGCCGGCTTAGCGCCGGGCGTTTCTGCTTTCCATTTACTAGCAGCAGGATTCGGCGCGAACGCATGATGTCTGCCATTCCAAGTGTTAAGCCATAGCACGGCTTCTTCGCCAGAGGCTTGAGCAAGGCGTGCTGTCGGGAGCTCTGAGTCAACTCCGCCACATGCACATGGGGCGTCATGGCGGCCGCCGGCTCATTCATCGCCACGTGTCCGTTGCGGCCAAGCCCGAGGAGGCAGATATCGATGGGGCCGTGGGCTGCCAGCCAGCGCGCGACGCGGCGGCACTCGGCCTCCGGCTCGGGCGCGGCGGTGCTAAAGCCCGTATAGCGGCCCGGGGGGATGTGCAGCGGTCCCAGAAGCTTCGTCCGCAAATCGGCGTGGCAAGTCGCAGGGCTGCCAGGCGCCAGCCCGCACCATTCGTCAACCTGGATCAGCCGCAGTTGTGCGAACAGCCCTGGTTCGCGGGCGTATCGGGCCGCGAGCAGTTGGTAAGCACGCGTGGGCGTGCCGCCGGCGGCAACGCATAGCAACAAGTCTGGTCGCTGCTTTAATTCCGTGCAGATAAAAGCGGCGGCTTCCTGGCTCATGGCGTCGTACGTTCTGGCTACCCGGAATCCGGGGCCCACTCCCGGAGCAACTTCTCGCATGCACTGAGTATAACCGGAAACGGGTGTAAGATGCAATCTGGACCTGCGTGTGGAAGATCAAGCCACGGCGTTGCATTCATTCGCGGCGGCTGGCACGATCAGCCGAAATCTATAACCCGGCTTATGTCAGCCCAATACCCGATGAAAACAAGCCGACGCCGATTCCTCCAGCAAACCGCGGTCCTGCTGCCGCTGGTCAGCGCCTGGCCGGTGCGCTCCGCCCAGAGCACCGCTCTCAGATTCGATGCCTCGCAGAACATCATTCCGGCGCCCGACGACCCGGCGCAATGGCCAGAATTCCGCACGGCGCTGGCGCGGTGGCGCGCGGAGACGAAGGCGCGGCTGAACTACAGCGACGCGCTGTATCGCCGGAAGGAGTTTGCGTGGGCGGCGGCGAACTACTCCTGCTGCTTTCTGATGGTGTGCGACGAGACGTTCTACGATTGGCGCGCCGGGCGTTACACCGTGGATGCTTTTGTCGAACACGGCCAACGGGAGTTCGGCGGCTACGACAGCGTGGTGCTGTGGCATGCCTATCCGCGCATCGGGGTGGATGAACGCAACCAGTTTGATTTCTACCGGGACCTGCCGGGCGGCTTGACCGGCGTTCGGGGAGCCGTGCGGCAGTTCCAGCGTCGTGGCGTGAAGGTTTACCTCGATTACAATCCCTGGGACACCGGCACCCGACGCGAAGGGAAAGCGGACCTGGAGTCGTTGGCCGAGCTGGTGCGAGCGCTCGAAGCGGACGGCATCTTCCTGGACACGATGAACAAGGGCGGCGCGGATTTCCGCGCCCGGCTGGACGCCGCGCGGCCCGGGGTGATTCTCGAAGGCGAAGACGCGCTGCCGTTGGATAATCTCCATGACCACCACGCCTCGTGGGCGCAATGGTTCGATGACAGCCCCGTCCCCGGTGTGCTCCGGCTCAAATGGTTCGAGCGGCGTCACATGCAGCATCAGATCCGGCGCTGGGATACCGACCATACCGGCGAGCTGCACGCGGCCTGGATGAACGGCAGCGGCATGATGGTCTGGGAAAATGTGTTCGGTTCCTGGGTGCCGTGGAATCAGCGGGATCGGTCGCTCCTGCGGGCCATTCTTCCCATTCAGCGGAGATTCAGCCGGCTCTTCAGTGGTGAGGAGTGGACTCCGCTGGCGCCGGTCGAACAACCGGGCGTCTTCGCATCACTGTGGGAAGGCGATAACCTGCGGCTTTGGACCCTTGTCAACCGCACCGAGCAGAGCGTCGAAGGGCCGTTGTTGCGAGTGGCCGCGAGGCCGGGCGACGATTATTTCGACCTGATCGCGGGGAGTGAAGCCTCCACGAAATCGGCTGGTGCCGCCGTGCTATTGTCGGGTCTGATTCCACCTCGAGGCGCAGGTTGTTTCCTTTCCGGAAAGCACAGCCATTGGGGCAAAGACTTCAGCCAATTCCTGAAGCGGCAAGCACGGGTGAACACGCGAAGCGTATCCGATACCGCCCGGCCGCAGGTCCAGACCAAGCTGCTTGGCGTCAAGCCCACCAAGCTGCGGCCTGACGTTCCCGACGGCATGGTAGAGATTCCGGCGGCCACGCTGGAGCTGAGCATCGATATGCGGGTGAGGGAGTGCGGGTTCTACGAATCCATGCCACAGGCTGACTCGGGTCTCCAGGACTCATACGGCTTCCACGTGCGGAACTTCCGCCGCCGGGTTGAATTGAAGCGCTTCGCCATGGACGAGACCCCGGTCACCAATGCCCAGTTCGACCGGTTCCTGCGGGCCAGTAGCTATCGCCCGAGGCACAGCGAGAACTTCTTGAAGCATTGGCGAGGAGGGCAGCCGCTCCCAGGCCAGGAGGATCATCCGGTTGTCTGCGTGGACCTCGGGGATGCCAGGGCCTTTGCCCGCTGGGCCGGGAAGCGCCTGCCCACCGAAGAAGAATGGCAATACGCCGCCCAGGGAGTGGATGGCCGGCGCTATCCCTGGGGGGACACCCTGGAGCCCGGCCGGTGTAACGGCGGTGAGACCGGAACAACCACACCCGTGAAGGCGTTCCCGCGCGGGCGATCGCCCTTCGGCTGCTACGACCTGTGCGGCAATGTCTGGCACTGGATCGAGAGCGAGCGCAGTGACGGACGCACCCGCTTCTCCATTATTCGCGGCGGCGCCTTTTACTCGGCCAAGGGCTCGGGCTGGTACGTGGACGGCGGCCCCCGCCCGGCCAACTTCGCCACCAAGTTCCTGCTGACGTGGCCGGGATTGGATCGCTGCAGCACGATCGGATTCCGCTGCGTGGCCGACTTGGGCACCGCTCGTGCAGGGTCTTAACATTGACGGAGTCTCCAGTTTGACCCGCCGCCGGAATAGGCGGGCGTGAGGGTTGGAAGCGAACGTGGAGGTGTGAAGCGCTCCAATGGGCCAGTGACGGCAGGAGAATGCTTTGGCGGAGTGCGCCCGTTCTCGGGCGCAGCAAGCACCGAATGGCCCGATGCGCCAAATTTTATTCCATCCCCGTTACTTCTCAACATTGCTGCGCCCGAGGACGGGCGCACTCCGCCGACCGCGCTTCCGATGTCCCTGACCTATTACGGAAACCCGTCGAGTCCTTGTAACCTTGCCGCCCCTTCCGCGGTCTATATACCAATGCGGGCTGCCTCGCCGCTCGGCGACTGGACCGCACCCGAGGCCCGCCAGGGAACCGGGGACAGGGGGAGCAGGAAAGCTTCAAATATGCTTACAACAGGCTTGCAACATGCCTGCAACTTCCTTGCAACTATGGGGAGCCTCTAGCGTTGGTCTAGTGCTGCCCTACCCTTGCGCTTATGCAAGCCGCGAATCCATCACGCCTGCCCTCAATCATCATCCTGGCTCTTGCTGAGCACGAGCCCGAGCTGTTTTAGGCCTTTGCCGTGACCACCGACGAATTTGGACGGGTAAGGGGCATCTCCTTTAACGGTGAACCAGATATAGCGATTGAAGGTGTCTTCGTTGATCCGGTCAGGCTTGCTGAAATCCATCTTCTGTAAACGCTTGGCCCAGTAGCGCTGCCTGGGTGAAAGGGCGCCGGTGCCGCTGGTGCCTGAGGCCAGGTCCACGTTGTTGGGCAGGGCCGTGTAGGGGGCGAAGTCGGGGACGTTGGTGAAGCAGTCGAACATGAGCGGGGCCATGGCGTCCTGCTGGTTCATGGGGGACAGCCCCATGATTTGCTCCATCGTATGCAGAACGCCGGCCTGGTTGTAGAACTTGCTGATGACCTGGCCGCGTTTCGTGTATGGGCTGATGACGAGGCAGAGGGAGCGATGGGCATCCACATGGTCGTAACCGCTCTGGGGATCATCCTCGATTACAAAGATGACCGTGTTACTGGCGAACGTGCTCTTGGTGACAGCCTCAACTACCCGGCCCAGGGCCAGGTCGTTATCAGCGACTTGTGCCGCGGGAGTGGGAGGGCCGCCAGTGTGGTCGTTAGGCAAATAGAGCAGGTGAAAAGTCGCCCAGGCGCCCGCGGCCTGGGCGGCGTTGAGTTCCTTAATGAAGCCGTCGGCCCGGACCTGGTCGGGAATGCCCAGGTTCCAGCCCGGCACATTGGTGGAGCTGTAGGGCCGCAGAGAGGCGACGCCAATGTGCTGCGCGTAATAGATGGCGTGGGTGCCATTGGTGAAATCGGTGTAGATTTGCAGCCAGGTGGCGCTACTCGGGACGGGAGCGGCATAGTCGAACTCGCCGTAGTTGCGGAACGTCAGCCCGTGCTGCAACGCGTTGTTCCAGATGAATCCCGTGGAG
>PLZQ01000160.1 GCA_003152225.1 Limisphaerales bacterium
GGGGACTTTCACCCCATCAGTTCACGCCCATGTCAGGCGCACCACCAAGCGGAATGAGGAGGAGGAACGCGCTCGGGCATGTTCCGCATGCGGGCGTCGTTGACGCGCTCCGCCTCACGGCTCATCCTGGTCGTTGACTGCCAGCCGTCACATCCCAACAGAAAGGAAATATATTAAGATGAACTCGAGAAAGATAATAGCCACGACGGTCGTATCGGCCCTGGTAATCCTAGCCGCCGCAACCATTTCGCAAGGTCAGTCCGGTAAAGGCGCCGCCTCGCCAGACATTCAGAAGGCAGTGCTGGCGCGACTGGCCGAGATTCAAAATGCCGCGCAAGCGCTCGATGCGGACAAGGTCTTTAGCTTTGTGCTGGATAACGACGCCGGAGCGCTGGCGCAGAATGGGAAGCTCTTCCTTACCCGCAAGGAGGCTTTGGAATCGACGAAGCGGGGATTCCAAGGGCTGCAGAAGGTGGACTACCAATTTGACCAACAGCACGTCACGTTGCTAGCTCCGACAATTGCGCTCGCCACCGGCGAGGGTTTGTCTTCCGCGACTACGGATGATGGCAGAACATTCACCACGCGATTTGCCCAATCGGTCGTCTTGGTTCTGACGAACGGCGAGTGGAAGGTGTTCCACGCCCACCGGTCTTTTCCCCGGGCGAAGTAGTGCGGCCATGGGCGCATGGCAGTTCCCATCAACTGAGAGCTTGCTTGTAGCGCTCGCTCACGAAATCCCAGTCGATCACCTGGAAGAAGGCAGCCACGTAATCCGGGCGGCGGTTTTGGTATTTGAGGTAGTAGGCGTGCTCCCAGACATCAATCCCGAGCAGAGGCTGCTTGTTCTGGCTGGTCGGCGAGTCCTGGTTGGGCGCCGGCTCGATGCTCAATTGCTTGTTAGCATCGAGGACCAGCCAAGCCCAGCCACTGCCGAACTGACCCAATGCGGCTTTGGTGAATTCGTCTTTGAAGGCGCCAAAAGTGCCAAACCGCTTCTCAACCCCCTTCAGCATCTCGCCCGCCGGCTGGCCGCCGCCTTCCTTCTTCATCATCTGCCAAAAGAGTGAATGGTTCCAATGCCCCCCGCCCTGGTTGCGAACGGCGGCGCGGATCTTTTCCGGCACAGCGTTTAGGTTTCTCACCAATTCCTCGACCGGCTTTTCCCTAAGCTCGGGGAAGTCGGCCACAGCTTTGTTGAGGTTCGCCACGTAAGCTGCATGGTGCTTGTCGTGGTGAATCTGCATGGTGAGAGCGTCGATGTGCGGTTCCAGCGCGTCAAAGACATAAGGCAGGGCCGGCAGAGTGAACGGGCCTGTCGCCCCGGCGGCCGGGGTCGGCCCGGTGGGAGATTGAGCGTTAATGGTACGCACAATTGTGGCGGTAGCACAAACGGCCGAGGCCAGTGCGGTTGTTTTCAAAGCTTGCCTGCGAGTCATCATAATCAAAGTCCTGTCACCTAAGGGTTGCATGGAATAGCGCCGCGGAGTTTCCCGTCCGGGTTCTCGTCACCTTTCGCACCACTGCGGCACCAATGCAAGTTGGCGACAACAATTCAGAACGATGAATTGCTGAACGCATTGACGAGCCGGAGTCATGCTCAAGACAAGGCCGGATGATACTTGCCGAGGGGGTCTGGACAGATGGGCAGAAGTAAGATAGTCTAAATCTTCGGGCCGGGATATGCGTTATAGCTGATATATACGGAGGAATTCACTGATGAACCTTATGAACTGGAGAGCTTTCCTTGTCGTCTCGCTCCTGCTGTCGGTTTTGGTCCTGGGCTGCCGGCCGGAGCGCATGCAAACCACCGCCATCAATCCACGCACGATGGCCTTTACCCAGGCCGGCGTGTCGCTGGTCGTGGGCGAGGAATGGCAGTGTCAGAACGTCAACTCCGAACGCGGCCTCTATCCGCCCACGCTGGTGAGCCAGGCCGGCACCATCCGCGTCGTGCTGCTGCCGCCCGACCGGTCCGACCCGGCCATCGTGGCCGATGGTCTGCGCGCCGCCTTCGATCGCAACCCGCGCGCCGCCAAACATTCCTTCCGCAAACAGCAGTTTGCCAGCGACAAGGGAGCCCAGGGCCTGTGCGTCTCTTACCTTCAGCAGGGAAGTGCAAATAGCAGCGAAGCCATGATGGAGAATTCACATTACCTGGTAAAGAACCGCGCTGGTCGCTGTGTCGTCATCAACTATGTGGCCTCAGCCGATGGCGCCGACACCTCCGCCATTCAACGCATGCTCCGCACCAGCTTGAGCCTGCAATAAACAAGCTGACTACTGCTTGCTCGCGGCGGCCGGCAACACGAAGAGCCGGGCGTCGCCGGCATCGAGCGAGAGTTGCAGGCCCGGCATGTCGGGGCTGCTGTCCGCCACGGGCGCGGCATCGAATTCGACTGTGGGCCACGCGCTGTGATTTGCGAAGCCTATTGGCTCCGGCTCGGGCGAGTTGTAAAAGCTTGCGCCAGAAGCGCGGCGGTCGCGTGCAGCTCATCCCGCTGGAATTCGATACCGCCGAGACCCGCTGCGTGCAACCCATCGCGCCGGGTGACAGCCCCGACCGGGCCTACGACCGGCAGTGGGCGCTGGCGCTGCTGGAAGTGGTGCTGGGCGGGTTGCGACGGGAATACCGGGAGGCCGGGCGCGAAGACTTATTTCTCGGCCTCAAAGACACGCTGGGCGGCGGGCGCGCCGAGATTCACTATCGGAGAAGTATTCATCGGCAACTGCCCGTTTCTCCGCTTCCGGAATGAACGACGCCTCGACGGCGTGATGGTTGCACGCGGCGATCTCCGCCAGGCTCATGCCGAGGATCTCGTGCGCAATGCGGTATTCATTGTTGAGGTTGGTATCCAGCACCTCCGGATCGTCCGAGCTGATGGTAACCTTGACGCCCAGGTCGAACAACCGTTTGAGCGGATGCTCCTCGATGCGCTTAACGGAACTCGTCAGGTAGTTGCTCCAAGGACACATTTCCAGGGTGACCCCGCGCTCCCTGGCCAGCTCGACCGCCGCCCGGTCTTCAATGAGATGCGTGCCGTGCCCGATACGGTCGGGGTTGAGGGCGCGGATCGTATCCAGCACGGCGGAGGCGGGCGTGTCCTCCCCGGAATGGACGGTCACCTTGAGTCCCGCCTCTTTCGCTCTCAGCATCGGACGCACGAAGTCCTTGATCGGATACGCATCCTCACTGTCGGCCAGGTCCACGCCGTGCAGGTGGCCTTTCCAGCGGATGGCCCAATCCACAGTCTTCTCGCACGAGCTGACCCCCAGGCCGCGAGACGTGATAGCGATAAGGCCGATGGCCATGCCGAACCGTGCCGCCGCGCGCTGTTTGGCCCGCAGGATTCCTTCGAGCGCGGCATCCCAGTCGAGGCCGTGGCCGCTGAACGCCCAGTCCGGTGAGAAGCGCACTTCGAGCAGCTTGATGTTCTGCGCGTTGGCATCCTCGAATAGTTCAGCCGCAATGCGCTCCACGACCGCCGGGGAAGCAATGCTCCTCTGCGCGATGCCGAAGGCTTCCAACACCGCTCTCAGGTCCTTGAGTTGCTCATACACCTTCACTCGCGGATCGAGCCCGGCGACATCGTAGGCGGGCAGTTCCAGGCCATATTCGCGGGCAACGTCAATGATCGTTGCCGTGCGCACAGCCCCTTCGAGGTGGCAGTGAAGCTCGGCCTTGGAGAGACGTTTGTATCTTGCGTCAAAGCATTTCACACCGGGCCTCAGTATGCTGCCGGCATCCCGCGTGCGCCCGTGTGAAAGGCGAAGCTAAAGATCTCGCTGCTTTTCTTGCCCTCGCGAATCCGCCCGGCAATCAGGTATTCTTTGCCTGGTTCCAGCATGAGATTGGAAGGCAGCGCGTAAACCCTCTCGCAGGAGCCTTCGGATGGAAGGGAAATCGGAAGGCTCAGAGTCAAATGCTGCTCGGACGCATCAACCGGCTTGGGGTCGTCCCGGCGGACCTTGGCGGGCAGAAAGACCCGGGCTCTTCTGACGGTTACCTCGACGGGCGCCTCGAGGCCAAAATGGGTGAACTGCGGAGTCCAAATGCGCAGCAGCACCCCATCATCCGGCAGCGCCTGGCGGCCACGATCCAGCGGCGTGCGGGCAATGGTCATCAGGGCCTGGGCTTTGGCGGAGACCCATTCGGCGCCCTGCTCTCCCGCTCGATAATCGCGCAGCCCTTTGAACCCATCATACAGGGAGGCCACCCGGTTGGCCGACGTGTCCTGGGTAGGGGCAAAGCTGCTCAGCAGGATTCCATCGGAGTTGAGGTCATCGAGCGCCCCATGCGTGCCCCCAAACCGCACAATATCGCTGCCATGTTTGACGAACCAACCGGCGTGAACATAGGCGTTGTCCAGGCTGATGAGGATGGTCGCCGGATTGAGCGCGGCATGGGTGTGGCCGCGGGCAATTCGCTCAAGCGCGAGTGGATAACGATGCGCCAGCGTCTCCGCCATCCAGGCATCCGCCGTGGCAAAGCCTGCCGCATCGAGAAGCTTCTTCCTGGCAAGCGCTTCGATCACTGGGGAATAGTTGAGCGGGTCGCCCGTATTGGTTGAATAGCGGAAAGCGTTCCTGGCAGAGTCCCACTCGATGAGGGCGCGTTCACCCTTGGAATTCATCACAATAAACTGGTGGGCATGGTCCGGGTCCCGGGCGGTCAAGACGTCCGCGCCTTTCAGATGCGAGAGAAGCTGGATCAGTCTCTCGGTCTCGCTGGGCGCGTTGTGGATTTCCACCCATGACTCGATCCCGGCCGTGGGCAGGACAACGTCCTTCGGGCTGAGGATGGACTTCGTGATCCGGTAGCCGGCCCGCTTCAAGAACTTGCGAATCTCGACGCGCTTCGCGGGGCCGGCATGATTGTTGCCATGATCCGAGAGAATCACGATTTCAAGCTCCCGCCCTTCCCGTGCCCGGTAAGTGGCGCGCAGCGCTTGCAGCTTTTCATCGACGGTGCAGAGCATGGCCAGGATGTCAGCGGACAAATGTTGGGCATCATCAGGCGAACGCAGTAACGCGTAGTAAGTATCACCCTGGTTGTCGGCCTTAAGGAAGTTTTTGACCAATTCATGCACCTCGTAATTGAACGCACGGCGCGGAAAGACATACCCCAGTGTGCGCATGAGACCACCCGTCACTTGCCAGGTCATCTGCCGCTCGTATTCCATCGATGTGGTGATGCCATTCTGAGCCACCTCCAGGTTCGCCGCTTCGCTGAAATACGTGCGTTGGTAACCGGGCAGCGGGCGGTCGCCGAGAATCTCGGTCCACGCCACATCGCTGGCCGAGGGAAACGTCGAGATCATGCGGCTGACCGGGAAATATCCCCGATGGAAGGCCTGGCGATGGAACTGCCGGCCCAGGAGGTCCTGGTAGGTGACGCCTTCCTGCAAAGCTTTCATGTCACGGTAAGCAACTCCATCGAGAGCCAGGACCAGCCGCTTGGGGAGTGCGGCACGGCTCGATAGAGGGTGAGCCTGAATGAGAACCAACAGCGTCAAAATTACCAGTCGGCGCATGCCTTTGCTCCAATCACCCTGCACACTGAAACTCGGGCCAGGACTCATGCGGCCCATCTATAGCGGATACGCCAAAACTTGTCCAAAGCTGATTGTCAAGCGGAGCACGGCCTCTCCATATATAGGGGAGCCGTTCGGTGAAAATAGGCCGACATCATACTGGCGGAGGTCCGTGAACACCTATGAGGACTTTGGCGGCTCCTGGCCCCGCTCGGCAAACCAGTGGCGCATGTCCACATCCATCGTCCTGCGATTATAGCCCGCCGCCCGGATGGCGAACCCACCCACGACGACATAGCGTGCCTGCCGCCGTTTCAACTCGCGGCACAACTCGCGCAAGTCCTCGACGGTGGGTTCGCGCGGCTCTAGCTCGCACGTGGACGGGCGATCATCCGCCATAACCACTCGTCTGCCTCCTCCTGGGTGCGAAAGCGATGAATTCCCCGGGGCACATTAACGCCGCCAAATGATTTCCGCCAGGCAATGGCATCTGCTTTCCGGCTCGTCTCAACGGACAGTGCATCCGGCGTTTTCGTCCGGCGCCCGACAAACCTATCTATCTGTTCCTCGACATTGACGAAGGGCTGTTTCACGTCGCCACGAGGGTAGGTCAACGGTTGGATGAATGCAAGGAGCTAGAACTTCACCCGAGAAGCCCGGAAAGGTCCGCTGAGGCCGCCGGTCAGCGTGCGGTCGCCCACTCACGGCCCACATCCGGTAAAAACGCCCCGGTACGATGCCAATGCGGCCAGGTCTCCTCCGCTGCTCGGCTGCTCCCTCCCCGAACCCCCAATAGCCCCTGCCCTCAGAGGGCTACGACCCCAACGCGGCAATCCAGCTGCAAAACTCGACGCCAGCGCGGCTATTCGGCAAAAACGCTACGATGCCAGTTGGGGAAAAAGTACGATGCCAAATAAGTTCGTAACAGGCAGCTTCGCCAGGCACAGAGACAGAATCATGCCAGCAGAGAATCATCCAACGAAAGGAAAAGCCCGGGCAAATCCCCATGATTCTGTCCTGCCATGATCCTGTCTTTTTGGTTGCGGCTGTGCCGCACTGCGTCCTTGCCTCTTTGCGTCTTTGCGTTAACACCGGCAACGTCAGGGCCCGCCCAAAGACAAGCGCTGCTGACCTCTTCTCGGCGCCATTCGCATCCCCGCCCTGAACCCCGTCCGGGAGCGCAACCGTTGGAATCTGGAGCCCTTTAAACCAGAAACGCCAAGAATAGCGCTATATGTTGTGGTCGCGCAAGGACCTCTGGCGCTACAGGTAGTGTAGTTCGGGCTGGCTCATTTCCAATTGCCGGTACGTCCCCCGAAATCCCCTTCCCCGCCGACACGCGAGAACTCCAGCAGGCCCTGGGGGGATTGGGTGGGAGATCCCCCCTTGATGGTTGCGGGTGTATTCATCGTGCAGAAACATGACAATCTAACGAACCCTTTCTGGTATTGGGCAATATTATGCTTGTCTCTCAAGCCGGAGCAGGCGTAGAACAGGGCCATGACATCCAAAGGGGATTTGGGGTTGGGGCAACGGGTCTCTGTGTTGCCGCGCTTCTTAACTTCGCTCCGGACCTTCCCTGCCTAAACCCAAGGCGATAGCTCTCAGACTATGAAAACTCGCACCTTAATGCTGCTTTTGCTCTGCTGTTGTATAGCAGTGCTCTCGCTGACGGCTCAAACCAACCGAGTTGCTATCTTCCCCGACGAGGACGCGCTGACGCCGGAGAATCTTAGACTGGTCTGGCCGTCCACGCCCGGTCTCCGCTACGAGGTGACGCAATCCACCAACCTGCAATCCTGGTCCACCGCGCCGGGATACCCTGCCACGGCCAATGGCCCTGCCCAACAGATGCCTTTCCTGACGGACGGCAACGCCCGCTTCTTTCAGGTGCGCGAGTTGGATGAGCAACCGCCGGCCATTCTGAGCCAGTTCCCCCAAGACGGCGGATTCGCCGTGCCCCGATTTGCCGATCTTACGCTGCAACTCTCCGATGTCACGGGCATTGACACCAATTCCATCCGCTTGACGGTGGGCAGCCTCGGCACATTCACTCTGGCCAACACCAACCTAACTTGGACCAACGGCGTGCTCACCTTCATTAACGGGGGCAGCATAGCCTTGGGCGCTTGGGGCACCAACGTCCAGGCGACGCTGGTTGCGGCTGATACTTTGGGCAACGGCGGCACGAACACTTGGAGCTTCAGCCTGGAAACCCAGCCACAGGTGGTGACCAACCTGTTTGTGTTTGGCTCGCCGCACGCCCAGCGGGCGGGGCAACGCGTCGGGGCCATCCCCACCGCCGCGCTTGCCACGCGCTCAGGCCCCATCCCGATGGGCGATGGCGACCCGTGGACCTTAGAGTTGGTGGAGAGCAATCGCCTCGTGATTTCCTACACGAACACTCCTCCAGGCATCGCGGTTGACACCTACGTCTGCAATCTCACCCCGGTGCGTGACGGGGATATCTTCTACCGGAAAGTGATCTCCCTGAGTAACGCTCCCGCCAGCAAGCTGCTCACCCTCTACACGACGAATGTGCCTCTGGCCGAGATCATGCAGGAAGGGTCGGCCTCGGTCTCCCAAGCCTCGGTGATCTACGAGCTGGATACCAACAACGTCATCATCCGGGCAGTCTCTTTTGACCGCGAGGTTGTGTTTGGTGCCATCGGCGTCAACACCAGCACGACGTTGTTCGATCAGAGCGGGGTTACGTTGCGGTTGCAGGAGGCCAAACTCCTGTACACGCCCTCGCTGGCGCTCTCCTTCGAGACTCATGGTTCTACACTCCAACGATTGGCAGCGGAATTCCAGGGCAGGCTGGAGACGGCCCTGGTCCCGGAGTTGACGATCACCGGCACCCTGGCGGATACGAAGAACTTTGACCTGTATTCGTATAAACGGCTCGTCTTTGTGGGCTGGGCGGGGCTAGTGCCCATCTGGCTGGACTTCAACTTCAACCTGGGGGCTGAAGTCGGTTACTCCGTCTCGGCCAGTGCGACCATGTCCACGGGCGTGCGGCAGAACGTGGACATGAGCTTTGGCGTGGACTACGTCAAGGACCGCTCCCCCAAGGTCACGGGAAACCCCAGCCTCACCCTGTATCCCATGGAGGTTGTGCCGTTCACGTACCAGATCAACGGCACGGCGAACGCGCACGCCACCCTGATTCCACAGATTGACTTGCGGGTGGACAGCTTGGCCGGGGTCTATGCCAACGTGGACCCCCGGGTGGAGGCCACCGGCCAGGCCACCGTCAGCAACGGCCAGTTGACCAGCGCCAACTGGGGCATCGTCGCCAATGCGGACCTGAATATCGGCCTGAGCGTGATCGGACTGGACAGCGAATCCCTGCCCGCCCTGCCGCCCTTCAACCTGTTCCACAAGGAGTGGTCCTCGGTCTATCCGCCGCCGGGCCAACTGACCATTCGCAGCCAGCCTACGAGCCGCGAGGTGGTGGTTGGCAGCGCGGCGTCCTTTTCAGTGGATGCAGTCTCCGGTCAACCGATTGCCTACCAGTGGTACTTCAACGGGGTGCAGCTCACAGGGCAGACCGGACCCAGCTTGAGCTTCAACAGTGTGACGTTGGGCCACGCGGGCCAGTACTATGTCCGGCTCACGAGTGGAGGGCAGTCGGTCCAATCCTCGACCGCAACGCTCACGGTTCGCGCCCCTAGCACCCCCTCCGGCATGGCGCTCATCCCTGCCGGCAGCTTCACGATGGGCAACTGCATGAACTTAGGCGAGGGGGCTAGCGATGAGCTTCCACTGCACACGGTCTATGTGAGCGCGTTTTACATGGACAAGTATGAGGTGACGAAGGCGTTGTGGGATGAGGTGTATCAGTGGGCAACTAACCATGGTTACAGTTTCGATAATCCGGGTTCTTGGTATGACGGGGTGAACTACAGCAAGGGGCAGAATCATCCAGTTCACACCATCAACTGGTTCGACATGGTCAAGTGGTGCAATGCCCGGTCGCAGATGGACGGGTTGACGCCTTGCTACTACACGGACTCGGGATTGACGGCAGTGTACAAGACCGGCCAGGTGGCTCCGTACGTGAAGTGGACGGCGAACGGGTATCGTCTGCCGACCGAGGCGGAATGGGAGAAGGCGGCGCGAGGTGGAGCCGGCGGGCATCGGTTTCCATGGTCGAACGTGGACACGATTAACCAGAGCCAGGCAAACTACTACAGCTACTGGTCTGGTGGTGCGCCGTACTATCCCTACGATGTGAATTCCTCCAGTGGGTATCACCCGACGTTTAATGGTGCGCTTTATCCCTACACGAGTCCGGTGGGTTATTTCGCGGCTAACGGGTATGGCTTGTATGACATGGCGGGGAACGTGGGGGAGTGGTGCTGGGATTGGTATGACAGTGCGTACTACAGTTGGTCGCCCGGGACTGACCCGCGTGGACCGGCTTCTGGCTCATACCGTGTGTTGCGGGGTGGCTCGTGGTTCGCCTACGCCTACCACACGCGGTGCGCGCAACGCTACGTCTACTATCTCCCGATGGACGGCGACTTGCATATTGGCTTTCGTTGTGTGAGGGGGCTTTAGATTCTGGTCTTCTGCCCTTTTACCCTTTTGATTGTGCTGTGGCAACGGGCTGTGCTGAGGTGAGGTTGGGCTGGCGGCCGGCGGGGGGGTCTGGGGGACGCAGCCCACCAGAAAAGTTGGAGTGCGGCTTGGAGCGCGAAGAGGAGCGCGGACATTCTTGTCCGCTCGAACGTCTTGGCGCCGTCGCACGTCCGACCACGCCCGGCGGACAAGAATGTCCTCGCTCCTATGCGGTCAGATTTTAGCGACAACCGATGAACCGCCGGGTGTATGAAACCGTCGCGCGCAAGCGCGCTTGCGAGGGGCCGCTGGAGATAGGCGAGGCCGAACTCGAACGCCAACTCGCCTCGAAAGGCTGGCACACGCGCGGCTATTTGCCGCATTACGACAAGCCCGGCACTTTGCAGATGCTCACCTTCCGACTTGCCGACGCCATGCCGGCGAGTCGGCGACACGAGTGGGAGGCGTTGCGCCGCATCGAGGACGAGCGGGAAAGGCGCACGAAGCTTGAGGCCTACCTTGACCTCGGGTATGGCGAGTGCGTACTTAAGGCCCCGCGCTGCGCGGCGGCGGTCGAGGATGTGTTGTTCCGTTTCGATGGCGAGCGTTATCGCCTGGCGGCCCAGGCAGTGATTCCTAACCATTTTCATGTGCTGGTCGAGATTTGGACGATCACGCTGGGCGAATTGACCAAGGCGTGGAAGGGTGTGAGCGCCTGCCGGGTGAATCGCATCCTCGGTCGCGCCGGCCAGTTATGGCAGGAGGACTACTGGGACCGGTATATTCGCGACGAGGAGCATTTTCGGAAGGCGCGGCGGTATATCGAGTCGAACCCGGTGAAGGCGGGGTTGGCAAAGATGGCGGCGGAATGGCCCTGGAGCAGCGCGAACGCAAAATGGCGCTGGGACGGCCCGAGCCGCAATTACGGGGCGCGGCTGGTCCGCGAAGGGAACCACCGTGAAGGAGCGCGGACATTCTTGTCCGCCGAAACGTAAGAAGCGGAGGCATAGAAATGTTTGCGACCGCATGGTTGGTGAATGGGGCGAGCCGGAGAAGCGAGCACAAGAGCGCGTTGGCTTCGGAGCGCGGACATTCTTGTCCGCTTAGAGCGGTCCGCGACGCTCGGCGGACAAGAATGTCCGCGCTCCGAACACGGTGGGGCAGGCGACCGCGTCGGAATGTTCGCGAGGGCGAGCGAGGACCAGTATGTGCTCGACCGACCCGGGTGGCAATATCGCCCCGAGCGCCGGGTGGGGGCACCCAGGCTCCCGCATGATAGCGCCACGCCACCTTGCAGGCTCGGTGCCCTCTCCGGGCGCGCTTTCACGCCGTCTGTTCGGGGTGGCGGCGCTCGTGCTGGCTCTTGGAACCGTCCCCAGCGCCCACGGCATCATGGCCGGTGATGAGACCGGACTCCCTGCCGATTCACCAGCCAGCCGCCTTGATACGCTCGGCAGCAGTTCGCCGTTCAACGCCGTTGGCTCGCTGGCCATCATCTCCGGCCGCTTTTCTTACATCGGCAGCGCCACCGCCATTTCACCAAACTGGGTTTTGACCGCCGGCCACAACCTGGACCTCAATGACAACGGCTCACCTGACGCCGGCCTGAGCATCAGTTTCAATCTGCCCGGGTTTGGAACATACGCTGCAAGTTCATTCTATACCTGTCCAGGCTTCACCGGCTTCGGCAATCCATCAATCCAGCGCGACCTCGGCCTGCTTTACCTCTCAACTCCGCTCCCTGAAGGCATCCTTTTCCCAAGCCTCCAAGGTGTCATGCAGGTGGGGAATCAAGCGACGCTGGTGGGCTTTGGCCGCTCCGGTTACGGTGACTACGGTTACACCACTTCAGCCACCCTCACAGACCGCCGGGTTGGTTACAATGTGGTGGACTCTTTCACGCTCGACGATCTTGGAGGTGGTTTCCCTGCGCTCTTCCGTTATGACTTTGATTCTCCTGACACTGTTGGACTGGCAGGAGGCAGTCTCGGCAACAACCTGGAATCTCTCATCGGGCCAGGAGATTCCGGCGGGCCGCTGCTCCTTTTCGACGGCAGCAGTTATTCAATTGCCGGTGTGAATACGTTCACCGAAGGCTACGGCGGGCGGTTTGGGGACATTGGTGGAGGCGTCGTCCTGGCGCCTTATCTCGACTGGATTGCTGAAACCACCGGCCTGGCCGTGCCGGAGCCATCCGCCTGCTGGCTGCTGTCGCTGGGACTGGCATTTCTTGTTTCGCGGCGTCGCGATACGGCAGATTGAAACTCTGCGCTACGCGCTTCCACGGCATCCGCCGCTCTTGGGGTCTCCCATTGCCAAATGGGTAAAACCCTGCTCACCCAGAAGTATGAATAGTGAGGACACTTGCTCTTGCTTGACCCACTGGATGCGCTCAGGAATTTGGTCGCAACTAAGGGACGTTCGTTGGTACAAAGGAACTTGCGGGGTTTGGAGGGGAAAATGGACTTGCGGGAGTGGGCACAGGCGCGTTCGTCGGGAAGACAAGCGGCGCGGGTGCTGGGGCAACAGCCGGAGCTGCGGAGGCTAACTTCGAGGAGGCATAGACGGTGAGACCGAACATGGTGATCCACAGCAGGGCGGCGAGTGAGACTATTGGCCAAGTGCCTTCGCTTGTGAGGAATCGTTCCCATCCTGGAAGTGCGGCGTGTTTGCCAAACTCATGCTCTTCGATTTTGCGGAGGTACTGGGTTATTTTGTAGAGGCGGACTACAAGAGCCAAGGCTCTGATGCCACAAGTGAAGACGAAGGCTGGTCCGACGTAGTACACAAGCGGGAGCGGCACGTAAGTTCTGTGAAGGAATAGCCACCCATAAAAAGCCGCGATCCCAGTCAGCGCAAGGAGTTCCGTGCGAAAGGTCTCCTTCATGTTGACCAGAGCCTCTTTGAAAAGGAGTTCGAATTCTTTAGCGTGTGACAGCTTCTCGTTCATATCGAGGTGTTTCGATTGCCTGCTTGAATAGCTTATTGGCCGCGCGTTGGAATTGCAGCTATAAACCACGTACTGATTTGGAGTCGGGCGGCTGGAGCTGGAGGACGTGAGAGGGCGCAGACCCCTGGGGGTGGAGGGGAGCGATGAAGGCTGGGGCATGGGCGCTTGGGGGGCAAATGGGCGTCGAGGCTGCCGCCAGCGCGCGGGGTTGGATCTTGTCCTCCTGTCGCGCTTGACTACTTCCCCACCAGCAGAGTGCTGACAAATGGTATGAAGGATGCCTGCGAACTGGCGCGCGCACTGCGTGGACGGCGGGGGTCGCGCTGTTCTGACTCCTGGCTGGCCGAGCGCAGCGCGAGAGCTGCGAACGCGGGGGTGAACGCGCGTTTGACATCTCCGCGTCGAGCGCGAAGGGCAGGTGTCAGACTATGATGTTTGAATTGCGCGGGGGACTTCCTAACATGCGCCCACGACGAGAAACGAAACCAGATGCCGACGCTGAACTGGCACATCGGACCTAGAATACTGTCTTGGGCCCTTCCCGCGGGATGCCGCCGGGTCAAGCTTGCAGCAAGGGAACCTCTGCCATTATCCTGCGGCCTATGTCTTCTGCGGGTGCCAACGCGTTTATTGCCCGGTGGGCCGCCGCTAGCGCTTCCGAACGGGCCAACAGCCAGCCGTTCCTCTGCGAGCTTTGTAACATGCTGGGGGTAGCCAGACCCGAGCCGACGCGGGAAATGGGCTACGCGTTCGAATACGACGTAACGGAGCACCATCCTGACGGTTCCACCACCAAGGGCCGCATCGATCTATTCAAGCGCGCCTGCTTCGTCCTGGAGTCAAAGCAATTCCAGGCGGCCAAGGCGGCGGCTTCGCAGCTTGAACTGGCCGCGCAGGAAGCCGGCGTCATCGAGAAAAAGAAATCGTCCCAACCCGTCCGCGGCACCGACGCCTGGGATGACGCGATGGTGAAAGCCCGCGGCCAGGCCGAGCGCAATGTCCGCGCGCTCCCGGCGAACGAACCCAATCCGCCGTTCCTGCTGGTGGTGGATGCCTGATGTGGCATATCCGGCGCTACGACGCCTTCGTAGTAAACTTCGCCAAGTCCGAACACGCAACCAGTCGGCCAAGAGTCTTTAGCGTGAAGACCTTCCCTCTCGTTGCGAGGAGCATCTTCTTCATGTCTTCGGCGCGCACGCGAAAGCCGCGACCGGCGATACAGGCGATGACTTGGTACTTCTGCTTGCCGGCTGGCGCCCCCTCCAAGCTCATCTGTCCTAAATGATGGATGCGCGTCACTTTGTCGCGAGCGGTGCCGTCGTCTTCCGTGATTTTGGCTTCAATGACAACCCGGGGATTGAACTCATCAGGCACGATGAAGTCGGGTGCCTGGTCGAAACCCTGAATCTTCTCAGCACGTTTGGTCTTTCGATAGCTTATGCCGGCTTTCGTCAGGACATCCTCGATGGCCGCTTCAAGACTGTCTCCGACCAGCCCACTGACCGAATCTCGGTGGCCGGCGAAGGGACGTCCAAGGAAGCGCTCATACAGCAACATAGCATATGGGGCGCCCATGGCTGCGAGGGATTTGATAGTGTCAAGGCCGCCGGCCGTGTCGGCTTTCTGAAGCCGGTGGAGGGTGATGCCGTTTGAAGGTGGTGATCCCTCTTGCATGAGGTCGCATGCAACTTCCACCATAGCATTCAGGCGGGCGTCTTTGAGTTCCGCGCGCCTGATTGGCCTTAATGGTTCCATTCGTGCCCTGCGGTCCAGGGTTCGAGCGAATCCCTGGGGGATGGCAATGCCCTTGCGCTGACTCGCGACGTAGGCCCACTCGGGAGGCGTGAAGCCGAGAATTGATCGGATGACAATAAGGGAGAGCGGGGTAGTGGTAACCAGGTCTATGATTTGGCGCCGAGGCAACTGGGAAAAGTTGGCTGTAACTTTCTTCAGGGTCTCGTAGGCCGCCTCGAAAGCAGGGTATTCGATGAAACCCTGGCCCCTGGGGAGAAGCAAGAACTCCGACTCGAGGCTGGAGAATACTGCTTCGACGAAGCTCTCGGGGGCGGCCAGGATCTCTTGGTAGGCGGCTTCAAAAGGATATTTCATCGGTTCGTGTTTTGTAGGGTGTCGCGGCTTCCCAAAGCTCCCAGTGCTGATGCGCCGGGGCTTTCGTGTAGGTTTCCCCGAGCGCTTTGATTACGGCTTCGACGCCGCCAAATTCGGTGGTCCAGGTCTGCACGGCTGCCATGCGGGCGGCGGTGCTTTCATCCGCTTTCCACCCGGTGCGCAGGTTCCAGACTGCGAGGCGAATCATGTGGCCGAAGATGATGCAGCGCGTGTCTCCCTGAGTGGGCTTGACTTGTCCCTGCTGAAGGAGGGCGAGGTCTTGGGCGACGACCCTGGCTAGTGCTGCCGGCGTGTCGGAAAGCCAGCGGCGAGGGAAGCTACCAGTGGAGCGGCAGACGAAGACGGTGTCGATGATGGATGAGCCGGTGCCGTTGATGTGAATCGAAGCACCCATCTCAGCGGGACAGGGAAGCGACGCGGAGCAGACCAGGGCAGCGTCGAGCATGGCGACGGCGACCGGAAAATAGGCGTCGAGTTGGTTGTGGTGGTAGGTGTAGGCTAACGGCGAACCCGGTTTGAGGACTTTGGCCATCTTCCGGAAAACACGAGACATGCCTTCGGTGAAGTGCTCCAGGCCGCGGCCCATGTTGACGTTGCCGGTGAGCTCGTTGGCATTGCGGGTGGTGAGGCAGGCAAACTCCGGGTGGGTCGTAGTGATGAGTGTACGAAGCCACACGTAGCAGAAGTCCATGAGCTCCGCGTACTGGACGTTTCTGAAATATGGCGGGTCGGTAAGAACAGCGTCGAATTTCTTGCCGTTGAAGTCAACGTCTCCGGCGTCGGCACAGTCGAGCGAAACTTGTTTGGTTTCGAGGGGGCCTGTGCCGTTGCGTCTGTCTCCGATCCACTCGCTGGGAATGGGAACCTGGACTCTGCGTGAGCCCTCGTGACGAATCTCGAACGGGTGATTGCAATAGGATTTCGCTTTGTAAAACTTGTCAATGATGTTGAGCCAGCCGCCGCTGCCGACGGCACTGGTTTTGCCGTTTACGCCGAGCAAATTCGATTCGCACTGGATTAGACCGATGGGGAAGCCGTGGACGGAAAAGACGTCCAGGGACTTCAAGGCCATCGTGTCATAACGGCAGAGCATGTTCTGGTAGCGGAGCAGGTCTGAAAGATTTGTGGCGAGCGCATCGGCAATGCGCGGGTCCTTTTGTCGGCTGATGAGGCGGCAGGCCAGCTCCAACCCGAGCAACTGGCGAGCGTTAAACATCTCGCGGTAGAGGCGGTAGCCCCAGCGATGGAGGCGGTCGGTTTCATCCCCGGACGGGATTTCGTCCTTCGGGATGAATGACGGCCTCATGGCGGCGAGGCGGTTGGCGGCTTTTTCGTATTTGGCCAGGTCCTCCGTGGATGGCTTTTTGAAGAAGCGTCCCTGATGCCGGGGGCGGCAGGCTTCGCAGTGGTATTCGATCGCAAAGAGACGGTGGCTGGGTGGACCGGCGGAGGGGGTGGGATAGTTGTTTGGGTGGTTGCAGTGCTGGCACTTGCAGTGGCTGCGCTTGGCGGCGAACTCAAGGGTGAACGCGGCTTTGCAGTGTGGGCATGCAGGCGCCTGTTTTGTCGAGGGGCTGTCGTAGAGCTCGCCACAGACGCGGCAGACGAAAATGTTCATTGGGTGACGGACGGCCTCGGCGAGGAGATAGTTGGGGAACAGGTCCACCGGTTGGCGGCAGCACTGGCATGATGGGGACTTTACCCAAAGGAAGTATTTGACGTGGGCCTCCTCGGATCCGCATTCAAGGCACCTTGTGCGGTAGAGAGGGCCGATGTCTTCTTCGAGTGATCGCCGGAGTGCGTCGGCGGCCTGGCGGTAGGCGGCAAGGTCCAAGTCGAGGATTTCCTGGCGCACTATCCACCATGCCATCGGGTTGATGTCCAGGCCGGTGATGGAGCAGCCAACGCGGTTGGCTTCGACGAGGGTTGTGCCTCCGCCCATGAAGGGGTCGAGGACACGAAGGGTCTTCAGTGACTGGCCCTGGTAGAACTCCTCCCGAAGCGGCCCCTTTACGAACTCAGAGAGGATTAGTGCGCGGAACAGAGTACCCGGCCTTCGGGCAAACCATTTGTGGACTGCCATGATTGGGCGGTAGTTCTGCTGGATCTGCTTTTCGCGCAGAGCGAGGTCAGCCACAAAAGGCACATCAAAGTCGCGCTCAATCATCCGGGAGTAAGGATGTCAGACATCAGGGCGCACGCCAAGGAAGATACTTGGGAGCGGAGCGATTCGACTGCGGCGATTTTCACGACCTATGGCTGGCCGACGACGCTGACGGACGCGGAAATCCTGGAGCGCCTGGTGGCATTGAACGCCGAGCGGGCGAAAGAGGAGGCGTCGGGTTTGGTGCGCTGGCTGCGGCCCGATTACCAGAATCCGGGCGGCGCCCAGCCCCAGCAGACGGCGCTGGCGGTCGAGGTCGAGCCGGAAGCGAAGCCCGGCAAGCAACGGTCCGGGAAGCTGGCCTGGCCCAAGACGCTGTCTGAGCGCGTCAAGGCGGTAAGCACGGCGTTGACAGCAGTGAAGGAGGCGGTGACCGCCACGGAACTGGCCCGGCGTTTCGCGCGGGCAAGGGTGGCGGACGTGTGGGAGATTCTGGATACCCTGTGCGCGATAGGTAAGGCGCGGCGTGGCCAGACGGAGGGAACGTTTCTGCCCTGATGCTTTGACATCCAACATCCAACATCCAACATCGAACTTCCAACATCCAACGCCGAATACCACGAACGGGCGGAAGAGCCGCGGGAAACCGACTTGGATAAGCGTGCCTGATGAAAAACGGGGTCCGGAAGGGGGTCTATGGTACCAGGGTATGTCCAGGGTTTGTCCAGGGTGCCCCCAGACCAGCCCGAGGGAGGCGCGGCGGGGGAGTCGAATTCGGAACGCTTATGGCAAACACTGAACCTTGAACCTCGAACATCGAACATCGAGCAGCCGGGCGAAGCTATTCCAAGCCACACCGGAGCGAAGGCAGAATGGAGAATGCAGAATGCAGAAAGGCAGGGCAAGGCTGGGTGTCGACGGAGGCCCAGACCCAGGGGGGTTACGGCCACCCCGAGGCTACCCCGCATAAGCGTTAACTTGTACTGT
>PLZQ01000282.1 GCA_003152225.1 Limisphaerales bacterium
CGGAGATTCCGGCCAGCACTGACCCAGTGCGGGTGATGAAATACTATCGCGCCCTTTGGCTCGCCTACCAGGGGCTGCTTTAGGATCGCCGCGTGAGGGCACTGACCTTTCGTTATCTGATCTCCAGCTCGCACTATTGGGCTGTGCGCACAGTAACCTCGATTTCCTTGTCGCGTGGCGGCTTCGGGATGACGAGGGCGCTGTCTGTGAAACCGCTGACGGGCTTACCGTCAACACTCGCAGAGGCGATGGCTCGGCCGGTCGCGGTTCGCGGATATAGCACGATGCGGGACAACTCCCGCTGCTGCTGGTCCCCATGGGGACTAAGCTTGATCGCGTAATCCAACCGGTCACCTTTCGGCGTGAGCTGGATCGTCAAATCCACGTCTCCGAAATGCGTCGGCAGGCTCCGCACGACGATTGGCTTGTCGCCCTCGTGCCACCGGCGGAATAGCGCCGGGGTCACCAGCAACGTGGGGCCATCCTCCATGACGAACAGGTGCCGGAACAGGTTCACATATTGTCCGTCAGCCCAGAAATGGGGTTGGTCGCCGCCGGCCATGACATAGCTATACCCCTCACCCCAACTGAGTGTGCCTCCGGCCTTGTCCACGTAGGCGCAGAAGTAATCGAGGGTGCGATCCGGCTCGCCGCGCAGGATGTAGCTCAGCGCCCAGTCCACACCGATGTAAGGCCAGTAGCCGCCCTGCGCTTCGGAGAACATGCCGCCGCCCCACGCCTGGCTCATCTCTTCCATCTTGCGCCAGGTCGCGCTCAGCATCGGATCATGCGGGTCCAATGCCCGGCAAGGCCAGAGCAGGCAGCAGTGCGCCCAGAAGCCGTACATGCCCACCCCTTCAGGCTCGACGCCGAACCATAGATTGCCCTCGTATAGACCGTTCCGCTTGAAGGTTGCTGTGAAGGACCTGTGCAGGCTGTCGGTGAGTTCCGCAGCCTGTGTGGCAAAGAGCTGGTGATCGTCAGCCTTTCCCAGAGACTGCGCTGCATCCGCGGCTTCGCGCAGCCCGAGGATGGCAAACGCGTTCATGTAATACATGTGCATGCCCTTGCCGACCTCCAGCACCTCCATGCCGCCGGGCTCGATGAGACCATAACGCGGGTCGCGTGGGTCTTTCACCTCCCGCATGTGCTTCTGGCGCGAGTTGACCAGCCACAGGGCGGCGCGCCTGACGTATGGATAGGCAGTCCCCGCCAACCACGGCCGGTCCCCGCTTAGCTTGTAATGCTCGACCAGAGCCCAGATGTTCTGACCCTGGGTATCGAACTGCCCGGGCCGCGTGTTCCACAGCCCGTTCTCCAGCATGCCGAGCTGCAGCGGCTTGCCATCAAAGGAGATCGGCCCTCGCTGCTTGACGTCTTTGACGTCCATGCAATACGCACGCAGCACCTTAGCGGCGCGGTCGTGCAGGCCGGCCAGGTCGTTGGCAAACTCCACATACGACTGGTCCCGATATGCGTGATCGAAATAGAAGAACGGGCTGCAAGCGTTATAGACCACCTGCTCGGTGATCGGTATGTCGAGAATCGCCCGCGTGGCCAGGCGCGACAGGTAGATGTCGTTGAGGATTGGGTCCGGCAGATCAAACTGTGCCGCTTTGGCGAAGAAGCTGTCCCAAAAGTCGGCCACCCGCTTCTCGGCCAACGCCGGGTCCGCCGCCTTCAACGCGGCCACGCGGTCAGCCGGGAACGGCGGCACGGCCTCGCCCGGCAGGACATCGCGGAAGGCGTGCGCAATGTATCCCATGCTCACCGATTCGCGCCGGTGGATGGGCGGCACCTTAAGCCAATACGTCCTGATCGTGTGCGGCGGCACCTCCTGCCCGTATTGCAGGAACAGGCGGGCAAAGCCCACGTCACTCTTGTCGTATGTTTGGTTCTGCGAGCCTTGCTCGGGCGTGGCGCCCACCGTGATATGGCGCAGGCACTGGCTGTTCATCGAACCGCTATAGACCGTCGCGGGATCGTCAATCTTCGTGCCCTCCGGGAAGTCATAAATCACGCTCAACCGCGTCTGCCTTATCTTCGAGTTGGCGGCCACGCCTGACCGGACTTCGATGTACCCATCGCCGTCCTTGTCCTCCGCTGCGTCGAACTGGACGCACAACGGCTGGCTCTTTTTCTGGAGATACTCCAGGTAATCGAGCGTCTGCGCCGGGCACCCTTCCACGCGATACTCATAGACCAAGTCGCCAGCCTGTTTGGGCTGCTCCAAGTAATACCCGCCGATGTGCGGCGTCGAGACCAGGCAGACGACATACTTCCGGCCCGGCTCCGCCTTGAAGCGATAAACGACCGGCACGCCGTCCAGGCCCACGCGGTAATTGTCAACGGCAGCTTCGGTGGTGCCCGGCCCGGGACCGGTTGCGTACGCCTTCGCCCGTTTGTCGCAGAGTCCCCAGTCGCGCAGCTTGAGTGCCTGCTCGGACGGCTGATCAGCGAGGAGGAACGCCGCGTCGCCCAGGCCGCGAACTACGCCCTCTTCCAAACGCATGTCCGGCGGCCCTTCGAGCACGGCGGCCAGCTTGCTCGGCAACGGCTTGTCCGTCGGGTTCTGGATCTCAAGCTTATACAGGTCGAAGTTGCCGTTCTTCGCGTCCGGCACCGTCATGACGGAGACTTTGTAGAGGAGGTCCCCGTACCGCCAACCGCCCCAAATGGCTGGCAAGCGGTTGTTCACCAAGCCAAGGCGGAAGCTTTCGAACGAATCGGGCATGACCTCCTTGCCGCCATCCAAAATGCGGAAGCCCAGGTCGTAAAGCGGATAGCGCACATACATTTCGCGGCCCATGCAGTTGAAGTCACGGTCGCCGATGGTGCCGAACGCGCTCCATTCGTTGGCGCCGCTGTTCCGGCCCGGCGCGCACTCCTCAAAGCTTGTGTCGAACCGCTCGACGTGCTTGGCAGTGTTAGCCGCCAGCATCGAGGGCACGTAATGGCCTGTGCCGATTCGTGAGAGCCGCTCGTAGTTTGGCCCAACCGGCCCAGCCTTGCTCACGCCACGAAGAACCATATCGGCAAACACTCCCGGCTCGCCGTCCCACGGCGAGAGATAGACGCTCGCGATCCGGGCCTGCTCCCAGCCGAGGACTTGTTTCACGTCGGTGAACAGGTTGCGCTCCACCCTGGCCCCCTGCCCCGGCAAGCTGTCCGCCACGAACACCTCTACGGTCGGGTCGCCCGAAGGCGCTTCAGCGAGCGAGCCGGCCCCATAACCGAAATATCGCCGCTGATTGGTCGCTGGATTGATCAGCTCGAACTGGACGATACAAACATGCCCCTTGTCCTTCCGCCAAACCCACGAGACGGAGGTGCCCGGCGTCACAAACACCGGCTCCTCGATCCGGATGCCGACCTGCTGGCCCTTGACCAGAAAGTCCGCACTACCGCCCTGCGGCTTGGCGAGGTATTCGGGGGCCGGGCCAATCAGTGGCCGCTTGATTGGCTCGTTTCCGAGAATCACGAGATCGAGCGCCCGCGCGCTCGGTTCCGAGTCAGCCACCACCTCGGTCGGCAGGATGAGCCGTTCTGGGCCAGCAAATAGGCTGGTGCTGGCCACCAGGCATAGCCCAAAAGTGAGACCCAATGATGACAGCTTGGCCGGTATGGCCTTGACAATTGGAGAGTAAGGACGGGTTGGCTTCATCGCCGCCAGCCTATTCCCGCGCATTTAGGAGTCAAGGCCGGCACGGTGGCTCGTACCTGGCTTGCGCTTGACTTGCGCCTGGACCGCATGTCGCATGTAATTGGCTTTGGAGTGGCTTTGGGTGGCTTGAAGACGTTGGAGCAATTGGCAGGCCGGCTCCATTGCGAGATTCCAAAGCTGTTTGGGTAGGAACGGAAAACGGGGACCGGGGATCAGCCGCAATCAGTTCGTCACATCCTCAAGCTCCACGCACTTCCAGATTTGCAACTTCACCCGGTTCACATTCAACAAACACCTCCAAGGGCCGGCAGCATACTTCGCAATCCGTCGTAAACCGCTGCGTTGGCGTACTCGTGTCAATCGCCAGATCGAAGCGCTGGCCGCAGTATGGGCATTGAATGGTTTCGCTGGCTTCCACGTTTAGATGCGTCGGAGATTACGTTCACACGAAGCCCGGCAAAATCAACCAGTATCTTCCTGGAGCAGATGGGCGACTCAGCCGGGTCATTCAACCCGGTTAGCACCTCCGACCGGTTCGCGCCGCTACTTGCGATAAAAGCCGTATTCCCGCACTGCTTCCCACATCGCCACGATATTCTCGGGCGGCACGTCGGCCTGGATATTGTGGACGGTGTTGAAGATGAAGCCACCGCCCGGAGCCAGATCATCAATGCGGTGCTTCACCTCGTCGCGCACTTCCTGCGGGGTGCCGTGCGGCAGCACGTGCTGCGTGTCCACGCCCCCGCCATAGAACGTCAGGTCCTTGCCGAAGTTCTTCTTCAGCTCTTTCGTGTCCATGCCCGCAGCGCTGACCTGCACCGGGTTGAGGATGTCGATGCCTGACTCGATCAGGTCCGGGAGGAGGGACGAGATGGCGCCGCAGGAATGGTAGAAGATCTTCACGGGCACCTGGGCGTGCTTCTTGATGAAGGCGAACAGCTTCGTGTGGCGAGGCTTAATGAGCTTGCGGTAAAGCTCCGGGCTGACCAGGCAGCGATTCTGGCTCGCAAGATCGTCCGCTTCGGAGATGATCATCACGTTTGGGCCCAGCAATTCGAGCGCGCGCGCCCAGTACTTCATCTTCACTTCCATGATGAGGTCGAGCAGCGCCTCGGCGAACGGCTGGTTGGCCACCATGTCGCAGTAGTAATTCTCAAAGCCGCGCATCCAGAGGGCGATCTCGAAGATGCCGGGCGCGTTGCGGCCCAGCACGTAAGCGACCTGCTTGCGGTTCATCAGTTCGTTGGCACGCGCGACCATGCCCTCATAACGACCCGGGTCGAGCGGATCGGGGAACTTATATTTCGCGAGCCCTGCCAGCGTATCGACTTCGGCCAGCGGATGCCGGCGCATGTCGTAATAAAAGCCGCCATCCTGCGGTTTCCACCATTCGATGCCCCATTCGTCCACCAGCTTGTCGTAGCCGTCCTCGCTCCAGGGCAAAGCGCCGATGCCGCGCGGCTTGGAGGGATTAACGCCCCACACATCAACCTGCAATTTCTTCTTAATATCCTCGTGCACCCGCGCGAGTTGCTGGATGGGGTCCTCGATCTCGACCTCGACCTCCGGTAGGCCGAGATGCTTGCGCAGCCGGCGATAAGCCCGCTGATGAATGCCGGTGAGAATCGTGCCGCCAAGGTCGTAGGGCACCCGGTCAGGTTCCTGGTGACTCAGCGCGACCGCCACTCGCCGGCGGCTCGTCCACTTTTGATCAGTCATGGCGGTCCTTCGTATTCGGGGCGCGCCGCGCTTCAATCCGGCCCGCGCAAACGACGCCGCGTCCCTAAGCTTNNATGGCAGATGGCAAATAGCCGGGTTGTTGCGGGTGCGGCAAACTCGAAAAGAATGTATTACGACTTGGGGATCGAGGGCTCTCGTGTGAAAAAAGCTTTGAGTGGCGGCACGGGCGCGCCATGCTTCGCAGATGATGAATTCCAGGAACGTGCTTTGGCTCCTCTCGATACTGCTCACCCTGCCTGCCCAAGCTCCAGCACAAAACCGACCGCCGGATGCCGACTTCAACGCGCTGGTCTTCTCGAAGACGCTCATGTTCCGCCATGCCTCGATCACCAACGGTATCGCCGCCATCAAACTGCTCGGCGCCGAGAACCGCTTCCATGTGGACGCGACCGAGGACGCCAGTTGGTTCACCCCCGCAAACCTCGCCAAATACAAGGTGGTCATCTTCCTCAGCACTTCGGGCGACATCCTGAACGCGGAACAGCAGGCGGCGTTTAAGAGTTTCATCGAGCGAGGAGGCGGTCTGGCCGCGATCCACGCCGGTGTGGCAGGGGATGTTGCGACGGAAGGCACTTGGCCCTGGTATGGCGAGGCGCTTTGCGCGCGGTTCACGAACCACTCGGCAATCGTCGAGGCAACCGTGGTGGTCGAAGACCGGAAGGACCCCTCCACCGCTCCCNNCAGGCGCGCGTGCTCGCGTCGCTGGATGAAACCACCTACCAAGGCGGCACGATGGGGAAAGACCATCCGGTTGCGTGGTGCAAGCAGGTCGGCAAGGGTCGTATCTGGTACACCGCGCTAGGGCACACTGAAGCGAGCTACACGGAACCGCTGTTCCTCAAACACCTGCTGGGCGGAATCCAAGTCGCGGCGGGAACCAAACGACCGGACTTCAGGCCGCGCGAGAGGTGAGCGGAAAACCGCCGCACCCCGCGCTAAAACCCTCAATTCCCCGGCGTCACTCCTGCTCAGGCGGTCGCGGCCTCGCCGATCTGGAACCGGACAAAGCAGCGGATGGTGATCTCATCCCCCAGTTGCTTCGCGATGGCAGCGACATGCTCTTTGACCGAAATCTCCGAGTTCTGCTTCACGAAGCCCTGGTCCACCAGGCAGTAGGTCTGGTAAAACTTCTCCAGCTTGCCTTCGACGATCTTGGCGATGGCCTGCGGCGGCTTGTTCTTGAACTGCTCCGCGGCGATTTCCTTTTCCTTCGCCAGGACATCCGCCGGCACTTGCTCGCGCGCCACGACATAGGGATGGCCCGCGGCGATCTGCAGCGTGATGTCTTTCACGAGTTGCTTGAAGTCGTCATTGGTCACCGTGGCCTCTTTGCCCGCGCCGACCTCGACCAGCACACCGACTTTGGCCCCCGTGTGAATGTAAGCGGCAATCATCCCATTGCCGGACACTTCCATGCGCGAGAAGCGGGGAATCTTAACGTTCTCCCGAATCTTCGCCACGGCCGCTTCGCGCCCGGGTTCCAAGTTCGCCTTGGGATCAGCGGCGAGCCGCTTGGCCACGTCGTCCGCGAACGCGCGGAACATGTCGTTGCGAGCGACGAAATCCGTCTGACAGTTCACTTCCACCAGCACGCCCGTCCGTCCGCCCGGGGCAATGTAATGGGCGATAACGCCTTCCCGCGCCTCGCGCGCGGCTATTTTGCCGGCAGTCACCGCGCCCGCCTTGCGCAGGACGTCCACCGCGAGGTTCAGGTCGCCTTTGGCTTCGCCGAGCGCCTTTTTGCATTCCATCATTCCGGCGCCGGTCATCGCGCGCAGTTTGCCAACAAGTGCTGCATTAATTTCAGCCATACAAAGAGTCTTTCCTCGTTAATTGGTAATAGGTTATAGAGCGGAACGCGGGCCAAGCCTCTACGGTCGAACCGCGTTCCTGGTAAAGTGCTAAGCCGCCGGCGGGGCCGCTGGAGTCTCGACCGGCACCACGGGCGCCACCACGGGCGCCGCTTCCGGGGTCGCCGCAGGCGCAGGAGGCGGGGCCTGTTCGACCGCTTTGCGGCGCGCATACTTCGTCTCGTATTCCGCCTGCGCCTGCGTCACCGTCTGGCCGATCATCGCCAAAATCAGCCGCACCGACCGGATGGCGTCGTCGTTGCCGGCGATTGGGTAATCCACCAGGTCAGGGTCGCAGTTGGTATCCACAATCGCCACGACGGGGATCTGAAGCCGCCGGGCCTCGGCCACCGCGTTGTGCTCGCGCTTGATATCCACAACGAACATCGCGCCGGGCATCTTTTCCATCGTCTGAATTCCCTGGAAGAACTTCACCAGCCGCGCCGCCTCGCGCCGGATCATCGACTGCTCCTGCTTCACGTAATTGTTGATGGTGCCATCGGTTTCCATCTTCTCGATCTCCTTGAGCCGAGCGAGCGAGCGCTTGATGGTCGCAAAATTCGTCAGCGTGCCCCCGAGCCAGCGTTCGGTGACATAGAACTGGCCGCTTTCTTTGGCGGTATCCCTGATGGCCGTTTGCGCCTGCTTCTTGGTGCCGACAAACAGCACTTTGTTGCCTTTGCTCACCAGGGCGGCGAGAAAGGTACACGCCGCTTCCAACTGGTTGACCGTCTTGGTCAAGTCGATGATATGGATGCCGTTGCGGGCATCAAAGATGAACGGCCTCATCTTGGGGTTCCACCGCTTCGTTTGGTGGCCGAAATGGACACCGGCATCCAGCAATTCCTTAACTCCGATACTAATCACGATTTTCCTTTGGTTAGAAGTCCGCCGTTTCAGCGAACCATCCCGCGGAACACGGGATTGAGTTTGATGTTGTTATGGCCCCCCGCGCCCATTGGCGCAGGACATTTGAGGCCGTTTATCCCTCTCCGTCCGGCTGCTCGATTTCTGATCCAGCCATTCCGAAAGGGCCAGGTAGAATACCAGCCTGGCCATGAGTGGCAACCGTTATTTTTGGGGCAGTTTTTTCCGCCGCGCAGGCAACTTTCTGCAGTTGGCCCTGGGGACGAGCCGTCCCACCCCTATGCTTGAATCCTTCCTCGGCTCGCTTGTCAAAGCCGGTCGGCGTGAGTAGTGTCTGAATATGTTTAGACCGTGTGTTTGTCTTTCTGCTCTGGTTGCTTGCGGCGTTGCCTCGGCATCGGCGGACACTATTCAGTTGAAAGACAAGGCTGCGATTGTCGGAACTGTCCTCACTGAGAAAGCGGACCAGATCGCCGTGGATGTCGGCTATACCGTCCTGGTCATCCCGCGCAGTCAGGTTGTGAAGATCGTCAAGGGCGACACTGCGGCGACGCCCGCCTCCAAACCGCGGCGCGAGCAAAAGGCCTCTCCCGCCAGCAGCGGCATGGAGGTCTCCCAGCCCAAACCCGGCTTTTACCTGGCGCCAAACAAGGCCGCCACCGTCCGGTCAGTTCGGGAGCTGGTGAATCAAATTGGCGAGGCGGTGGTCCAAGTCCGCACGCCCAGCGGGCTCGGCTCCGGGTTCTTCCTCAACGAGGACGGCTTCCTCATCACCAACTTCCACGTCATCGAGGGCGAAACCCAGATTTCCGTCGAGGTCTATCACCAGACGGACGGCCAACTTGACCGCAAGACCTACAAGCAGGTGCGGATCATGGCCCTGAACAAGTTTGCCGACCTGGCCTTGCTGAAGGTTGACGACAAGGACGCCCCGAGGTTCAAGAGTGTCCCGCTGGGCAGCGCCGACGTGCTGTCGGTCGGCGAAAGCGTCTTCGCCATCGGCAGTCCGCTGGGGCTGGAACGTACGGTCACGGAAGGCATCCTCAGCACCAAGACGCGCGAGATGGGGGGGGTGCTCTATCTACAAACTACGGCGCAGATCAATCCCGGCAACAGCGGCGGNNCCGCTCTTCAACCTGAGCGGCGAGGTCATTGGCGTGACCAACATGAAGGTCAGCTCGGGCGAGGGGCTGGGCTTTGCGATCCCGGTGGAATCCGTCAAGTTCTTCCTCGATCATCGCGACGCGTTTGCCTATTCCAACGATAACCCGGGCAATCCTTACCGCTACCTCGATCCACCCAGCCGCACGCGGCACACCCCAGTGGAGGAATAGGTTCTGCCTGCCTTTCCTTTGTTTCGCGTATTGAGTGGTTTCGCTGCGTTGGTCACGCTCGTCTTCACTGCCGGAGCGGCTGTGCCTCCACCCGAGCAATTGCTGCCGGACGACACGCTCATCATGGTGACGGCGCCGGACTTTGGGAAGCTGCGCGCGATCTGCCAAAAGTCGCCCAAGGGCCGCCTCTGGAGCGATCCCGCCATGAAGCCGCTCAAGGACGAATTCGAGGCGCGCTGGCAGGAGGAGGTCATCCAGCCCATTCTGCGGGATCTGGGCGTGAACCTCGACACTTACGCCAGCCTGACGCAGGGCCAATTGACTTTTGCCGTGACAAAGAATGCCTGGCAGGGCAGTGACGACCAACCGCTCGGCTTCCTGCTGCTGCTCGATGCCCGGGACAAGACCGATTTGCTCAAGACCAACCTTGCCGACCTGCGCAAGAAATGGGTTGGCGCTGGCAAGAGCTTCAGGACGGAGACCATTCGCAATCTCGAGTTCTCCGTCTTCCCGTTTACGACCAACGACGTGCCGAAGAGCTTGAGCAAGTTCCTGTGGCGACCGCCCGTGTTCGCATCGGTCACCACCGTGCCCGACATCCAGCAGGGGCTGGTCCCTCCGAGCGGCAAGCCGGACATGCTGCTCGACCTGCTCACTGTGCTGCTGACGGCAAGCAAGGAAGTGGTGATTGGCCAGGTGGACTCGCTGCTGGTAATGGGCAACTCGGTGAAGGGCGTGGAGAAGGTGGTTATTCGGCTCACCGGCGGCGCCATGCCGACGATGGGGGATCTGGCCGCCTATCAGTCGAGCCATCAGGCGCTTTTCCGGGATGTGCCCTTCTACGCCTGGGTGAATGTGAAAGCCTTCGCGGATACCCTGGGCCACAAGTCGGCCGAGAGCAAAGCGCCCGAGCCGGATGACCCACTTGAGTTGCTCAAGACGGACAAGATCATCAGCGCCACCGGATTGGCGGGCTGCAAATCGCTCGCCTTCAGCCTGCAGGATTCTAACGAAGGGGCCCTGTTCCAAGTCTGCCTCGGCGTGCCGGAAGCCACCCGCCAGGGGCTCTTTCAAATCCTCGCCGGCGCGGCGAAGGAGGCCATCCCGCCGCCATTCGTTCCCGCGAACACCGTGCGCTGCCTCCGCTGGCGCATGAACAGCGCCAAGTCCTGGGCAACCATCGAGAAGATGCTCACCGACCTCTCCCCGCAGGCCGTCAGCACAGTGAATTGGATTCTCGACACCGCCAATGCCCGGGCACAACTGACCGATCCCGGCTTCGACCTCAAAAAGATCCTGCTCGCCAACCTCGGCGACGACATCGTCACCTATGAAAAAGCCCCGCGCGGCAACACGCCGGCGGAGTTGGAGTCACCCCCCTACCTTTTCCTGCTCGGCTCGCCGGCCCCGGACCAATTGGCCGTCGCGCTCAAGCGGCTGTTCGTGATCTTCCCGCAGGGCGACGCGCCGGCGGAACGTGAGTTCCTGGGCCGCAAGATATTCTCCATCCCGCTGCCCCCCTCGCCTTTCCCCATGGCTGCCATTCCCCGACCCAGACCGCCGCGCACGCTGAGTTGCGCTGCGAGCGGCAGCTATGTCGCGATGTCCACCGACACCGCCCTGCTCGAGGAATACCTGCGCAGCAGCGAAAGCCAGGCTAAGGCGCTGCGGGAAAGGGCCGGCTTGCTGGAGGCCGCCCAGAAGGTCGGTGGCATGGGCACAGGCTTGTTCGGTTACGAAAGCGACGCGGACGCCATGCGGGCAGCGTTCGAGGCGGTGAAGAATGACCCAGGGGCCTCGACCAACGGCATAGGCCCTAACGTTTTCCCCGGCCTGCCGGGAATTACCGGCCCGGAGAAGAACCTCAACGCCTGGATGGACTTCTCGCTGTTACCCACCTTCGACAAGGTCGCGCAATACTTCTATTTCGACGTCTATGCCGGCAGCGCGAACGTCGATGGCCTGGCGTTGAAGGCGTTCTCCCCCATCCCGCCCGCGCTCCGAAGCAACGCAGTCGCCAACCCGGCCAAGTGACCCGTTGGCGGGGCCCACTGCTGCAGCGCACGATGGGAAGTCATTAAGCAAATCCCCATGATTCTGTCCTGCCATGATTCTGTCTTTTTGGTTGCGACTGTGCTGCACTGCGTCCTTGCCTCTTGGCGTCTTTGCGTTAACTGCCTCCCCTGTATAGGTGGACAGAATCTGTCACTTGAACCGGTTCCTCCCTATTTGCAGTGGGTTATGGCTGTTCTGAAAGGCACCGGAAATACTCTGCTCTGCTCCCGTTTCGGTTATGGCAAACGGATCTCAACCCGCGCCAAGAGTGTCAACAGTGGCGCGTGGCATGGTGGCCAACGGCGAGGTTAGCTCTGGCGGTGTGCGCGGGCTATTCGACCAACCATATGCGGTAAAATGTCCCTTTCTGGCCGTTGGACGTCGGGTCCAAATAGCGCAGGACACCATTCGTGCCGGCTGTTTGGAGACTTTGCTGGGTGTCGCCGACTCCGCTCGGTGCATTTGTCCATAAGCGAAGATCGAGGCTCTTGACGACCTGGTAAGTCTTGTTGGATTTGGCCGACCACTGAACTGAGAGGAGGCCAGTTTGGGTCTCAACGCTGGTGATAGCAAACACATCGTCCTTGCTAAGCGGGTCGGTGCCTGCGCGGACTTCCGCCCCGTCGCTCATCCCGTCGCCGTCAGAGTCCGCCAGCAGCGGACTGGTGCCATAGCGATAGACTTCTTCGCCGTCCATCAACCCATCCCCGTCGGTGTCGGGGTTGTGCGGGTCCGTTCCGTAGCGGAGTTCATCAGCGTCCGCCAAGCCGTCGTTGTCGCTGTCAAAGATCGTTGCCACTTGAACAAAGTTCGTGTTATTGCTTCGATCCGACTCCGCCACGTCTCCTCCGGAATCCGCAATGGCATACACGGTTTCGTACGCGTTGGTGAAGGCCACGCCCGCCATGTTCCATTCCAGGCTGGCGTCGTATTGTCCGCCACTCGGGATCGCCTCTACAGCGACCGTGCCGAGCACCGGCCCATTCGGCGCCCCGCGGCGGAAGCTTACCTGGAAAGGCGCACCACAAGCGTAGTTGCCCTGGTTCACCACCCGCGCATTGATCAGGCGGCGGTCCCTCGCGCTGTTCATCACCGACATCTCCGTGATCGTCAGGTCCGGCGCCAGCGCAACCAGGCTGGAGGTGTTGTTCGCGCGATTCCGGTCTTCCGCCACGAAGCCCGGATCAATCGTCACGGACACGCCTTGGTTGGTTGTGCCTACCGGAATCGTCCAGTCCACGGTCACATTCGTGTTCGCGCCAGCGGCTAGGAACGCCACCGTCTGCGTTGTGCCGATCAGCGTGCCGCTGCTGTAGAACGCGACCGCGATGTTTGTTGCGGCCTTCTCGCCGGCGTTGCGGACTAGCACCGAGACTCTCACCGTCTGACCCGGCTGCGGGTTGTTCGTCGAGAGCAACAGGCTGCCGGGGCTCACCGCCAAGTCGCCGCCGATGGCGTAATCCAGATACATCAGGTCCACGGGGTTGTTCGTGAAGATCGGCGCTCCATTTGTGTCCGTCTGCACTTTGACCTGATCATACGCCAGCAGCAGCGAACCGCTGTCGGAGTAAGCGCCCGCGAACGACCGTTCCACCACATTCGTGTTTTGCAGCAGCCGGACAGGCTTGCTCCAACTGTTCAGCGCATAGTCGTAGTTGAACACAAACGGGTCCGGCCCAGTGCCGTCTTCCGCCAAGTCCTCCCAAAGCAGCGTCACCTGCCCCCCGGGACCGGTAATGAGCCGGAAATCCTTCGCCGAAGAAACGCCACCGACCGCGCCGATCACCGTCGGGCTCGACAGGTTCAAATCGCCTGTGTGCATCACGAGGTTGGTGTCCTGATACCAGACCACTAGCAGATGCCCGGTGCTGTCAAAGACGGCCTGCGGCTTGGTGTCCTGAACGCTGTTCGCGGTCAACTGGGTGAAACTCGACCAGTTCGTGCCGTTGAAGGTCGCGCCGTAAAGCTCCTGGTTGGTAATGGTGCTTTGGTCGTCGTCCAGATCCATCGCCGCCAGCATCACGCCGTTGGTTCCATCAAACGCCACCGTGTGCCAGAGCAACATGCCGGCGTTCGTGGCTATGTCGCCTGGGTTCTGCCACCCGGCACCATCCCACAAACGGGAGCAAATCGTGTTCGGCGCGCTCACCGAGCCAAACGGGCTGTTGCTCGGATTGTTGATCCACGTCACCAGCGCCTTGCCGTTCGTTGCCGCATCCAGTTTCGGGGCTTGGTCAAGCGTAAGGTTGTCCGTCAAGTTGCTGCACGACCACGAATTGCTCGCTGGATCGAACCAACCCGCCGCGATTTCCAATCCCGCCAGCGCATTGTCCAACGTCGCGCCATTCGTCAAAACAGTTTTCGCATTTTGCCAGACTGCGAGTGCCGAGCCGTCGGGGAACAACTTCACCTTTGGTGCGAAGTCCGCCGTCGCGTCGTTCCAGACGGAAGTCGGATTAACCCAGGTGCTCCCATCCCATTTCGACCAGAGCAGTTCCGTCCGGTTTTCGGCAGAACGCGTTGGATTGTCGGTGACAAGCAGCAGGAGGCGATTCGTACCAGAAACGGCTAAGGCGGGGTCGGAATAGGGCCAGATGTTGGTTTGTAGTTGCAGCGGGCTTCCGGAGACCACGAGATCGCCCCAAAACTTCGGTCTGACCTTCTTGCCTGTGAGGAAACAGGAGTATGGAGTCGAGGCCGATTGGTAATCACGTGATATAAGATTCCATTTTCGCGAATCCGGCCTGTTTAGCTGCTCTGCCAAGGCTCGCTGAACGACTAGCTTTGCCGCCGAGTCTCCGCCCACGAGATACCAGGTGTAATCAAGCCACCCCGACTCCCACGTCCAGAAAAGCAGCACGACACGCACTCTACCCTCTAGGTGCACTCCCAATTCCTCCAAGGTTGGCGCCTGAGGTGCTTGGAGTGTCATTTTAGGACCGCCACCCACGCTTCCCTCCGCCGCCAGTACGTCGGCCAAGCCACAACCCGCAACAAACAGTGCCGTTGCCGAGAGAGGAATTTCATATCCAAGGTCAGGTCTGCCACTGGAATTCCAGCCGAGAATGCCGATATGCGAGCCAATGCTAATCTCTACCTCACCTCGCACGTATATCGGCGGAATGGACCAGATGTAAGCTGGCGGAGTCTTCCCGCTCCCTTTGATGTCGAAATCAATTGTACCGCCCAGCCACCAGCTTGCGGTTTGAGGTCGGTAGGTCCATTCAGGATTGGCGGAAATGCTCGGTTCAAAACTCAATCCCGCCGCCTTGAAACCCGAACCGGTTGCCAACGTCAGGCTGACGGATGCCTTGCCGTCTCCTTGCACTTCGGCAGAACCGACGGTGTCCAGGATGAACTTAAGAGGGTTGTCACTGAACACCGGTATCGTATCACCGTCTTCGTCTTTGGGCACTTTGTCTACTCCTTCATCCACCAAATCCCAGTTGATGCCATACGGTACCCTGTAAACCAAGTTGCCGCCTAGCGAACCCGCTGGCGGCTCGATGGGCAACAGCCTAAATCCTGGCGGAAGCGGAATCACATCAAAGTTCACCCGATACGGCAGCGACTCCGTGCCGTCAGAGGCGACCGCCTTCACGGTGAGCGCCCCGCCGGGGCCGAAATCTGTGCCAACGTTGTACATGCGCGTCGGTTGTGTCCCCGACTGCGTGTGTGCGCCCCACGGGCCAATGAACTGGATCGAGCCGGGCGTTTTCCCATTCCAGTTGGGACTCACCGTGAATGTCTGGCTCAATGAAACGCCGCTCAGGAAGTATGCGTGTTGGACACCGCTGCAATACGCTGAAGTCACGTCCTGCACTGACGGTCGCGTGCCCGTGTCCCGAGTGTCCAGCGTGAAGATTGGCGAGACGGCAAAGGCGGAGCCGACGGCGACCTGGACCCGCATCTGGGTGGAGAGTTGGCCGGGAAAATCCGCGCCCGCGTCCCAGACGATGTGGCGGCCCGTGCCCGGCGGCGCCGGAATCGTCACGCCCTCGCCGGTGCAGTGGACCGCGGAGACGGTGAAGGAGGCACCACCGTCCGAGGAAACGGCGACCGAAACGCAGTAAGCCGAACCCGCGCCGCTGAAATCGTAGAACAAGTCCACCAGCCTCGTGCCAGGGCGCTGAGTGGTTTGAACATGGCTTAGCGTTCCCACCGTCCCGTAAAAGTAGCTTACCGCCGGGCTGGTCAGAATTAGCACGCTCCCCACGTCCGGCCAATCGAAATACTGATAGCTCACAGCAGGGCTGACTATGACCGAATTCGTGTCCAAGTGTGCCAGCGAGTCGCAAAACTGATAGCTCAGAATGGGGCTGATGACCGACGAATTGGTGTCCTCGGCCACCGAATTGTAATACTGGTAACTGACCACCGGCGACATGACGTTGGTGATTATGTCTTGAGCGAGAACCGACGATGCCAAGAAGTCTGAGGCCATCAGGATCGCCAAAATGGCGACCCTCCCGTTTGGGAGGCATGGCGTGCCGCCTTCCCTGATTGTTTTCCGGCGCTCGCTCATGGCGAGTCCTTAATTCCCCGTAGCTGCTGTGGCGTAAAGGATTCCGCCGCCGCGCGGCATATTCAACGACACCGTCGCCGTGCTGGAGGCCTGCGTGCCGATGTTATTGTAGCCGACGGCGCTGACGGACGAGCCGTTCGCCGGCCTCACGGTCACGGTGATGGGCGTGTTCAGCGGCAGATTCGAGCAATGCACCACGATGGCAATTGGATTCGCCTGCTGGCCGGCAATGATAGCATCCGGCGTCACTAACACGCCCGAAGGATTGGCAGCCACGGCCACGCCTCCGACGCTGGCAATGGCCAATTGAATGCCTTGTCCCGCTGCCGGAATGATGATTGGCTGAAAACCTTGAGTAACTGTGCCAACTAAAGTGCCGCCAAAAAGGCTTTCCATATAGTCCAAGCGAATTCGCCCACTACCTGCACTATTTGATCCTTCGTACGCCCCTATTGCGCATGATCCTCCCGAACACGCTATCCGACCGCGACCCTGTAGTGTCCGCGTGACTAATCGGATAGCGCCACCACTGCCAGCACCTCCACCATTGCCTCCGTAGAGTCCGTAGGAGGCGCTGCCACCAGACGCAACGATTGACCCGTCAATCTGTATGAACTGAGAGGACGCTATTAAGATCGCACCACCACCACCAGCGCCAGCACCCGAACATCCACCCCCACCCGAACCTCCCAACAACGGTAACAAGAAAATGTTACCATAAAGTACCCCTGGCGCGCCTTGGTAGGAATACTGTTGTCCAACACTGCCAAAAGACGCATTACCTCCATGGCTGCTGTTTACCGCCCCGCCTCCAGGACCTTGACCTGGAGTGGCGCTGCCCCCATTGCCCCCGCGATAGCCTCCAGGTCCTCCGGCTGTGCCGGCCTGGCCATCTGCACTTTGCCCCGACACATTCACGGCTCCGCTGACTACACAATTACTTTGCACGAGCCACACAACCGGCGAGTTGTTTGCGTTCGGAATGAACGTCACCGTCACGTTGGTAGGGATGTTGACCGCGGTGTATTGGTAAATTCCATCCGGGTGGTCGGCCATGTCTATGACGGTGCTGGTGGCGGGGTTGAACGCGCCGTCATGCCCGTCGCTGCCGCTGTTCACTTGTGCATGCGCCGCTGTACCAGCAAATAAAAGGCTGACGACGATTGCCGCAAAGGAACGCAGAGAGCGCAAAGAATTGAGACGCGGGTGGGGCGCGACACTCTGTCCACTCTCCGCAGTTCTGCTACGGAGGACGGGTGCGCGCCGTCGGGAACTGGCTGGCAATGCGAACATTTTATCACCCTCGGCGGCGGGCAGAAGACTGCCCGCCCTACCTGGCTGAGTACCGTCCTTGCGTTCTCTGGCGGCTATATTTGGAATCAATTTCATGGTGTTGTCCTTACTTCCGTTTGGGCGGTTCTTCGCGCAGAGAGTATGCGGTTTCCTTTTCGCGGGGCGCAGGGGAGACGAACTTCACGCCGCGCGCGGCAGCTTCGCGCTCGCGCTCGCGGACGTAATCGAAGAGCTGCTTCAAGTCGTAACCGGTCGCGCGCGCGAGATCGTCGCGCGTCTGGCGGATTTCAGTCAGGATTTTATTTGGTTTCATGGCTCAAGGTTCCAGCAAATCGAACGGGGTACAAATCGCGGGACATATGCGGCGACAAACAACTCGTAATCGCCCCGCCGCTGTTCCCACCACTTCCGCGTTGCGGCCTGCTGGCCGTGCATGATGACGTCCCGACTGCGCCGCGCCACCAAGTAGCTGGGAATCGTGGTCTCGAGATAGAGGCGCGGTTTCATCGGCTTATGTCACCCTCACACTGATGATTCCTCCGGTGCCTGGCAACCTGGTCGAGCAAGATCCAGACGGCGGTTTGGTGCTGGAGCTGGCTAGTGTAGTAGATGGTGTAGGTTGGCATCAGCGCAACATCCCACGATAAAAGCGTGGGGAGTGGTTCGTCACGGCCACATCTATGAACTGCGCCGCGGTGTTGGAGATGGTCAGCGTCGTCAGGGGCTGCCAGTCGGCCAAGTCGGGCGAGGTTTGCACCAAACAAGTGTTTCCCTCATCGCCCGCCAGCAGGAATAGAAATCCCCGGCGCTGCGTTGGTCCGGGCCACGGTTGGATGGCCAGACCGAGCCGGTGCGTAAAGGTCGCGGTGATTGTCTGGTTGGTGGTGACCGTCACCGCTAGCGGATTCTGGGTGCCGCTGGCGTCCCCCGACCACCCCAGGAAGGATTGTCCCGGAAACGGCTGGGCCGTCAACCGCACCGCCTGGCCCTTCGTGTAGGCGTTGGCCTGCGGCTCGCGGGCGACGACGCCCGCGCCCTGCTCCAGCACCGTCAGCGTGGCCTGGTTCGCGCCCAGCGGCAGGAAAAAGGCCCCGACTGTCGGAGTGGCGTTCGTCACGGTGAAATCGAGCGGGTTGACGAGCGAGCTGGCCGCGCCCCCCCACAGCCCAAGATAATTCCCCGGCTGCGGGATCGCCGTCAGCCGCACCACGCCGCCAAAGGGGACCAGGCCCGCTCCGAAATTCCTCACCACTGTGCCTTGTCCCACCACGTTGGTTTTGCACTCTGTGCCGAAAACGGCCTGGACCTCCTTGGGCCGATCCATCGTCACGCTGGCTTGGGGATTGGTCCCGCTGGCATCGCCCATCCAGTTCAGGAACGTCCAGCCGCTCTCCGGCTGGGCGGTCAGCGCCACGGACGAATCCTGCACATAGTTGCTCGCCGGGTTTGCGGCAATCGTTCCCCCGCCCGCGGTCACGGCCAGCAGGGTGAGCGGCGCGAAGCGGGCCGCGACACTCTTATCTCGGTCCATCACCACGCTGACGTTGCGCAACGTGCCCCCGGCGTCTCCGCTCCATCTCTGGAGGTACCAGCCCGGCGCCGGTTCGGCGCTCAGATTGACCGTCGTTCCGCGGAAATAATTGCTTTGGGTGTTCCCCGAAACCGCTCCGCCCCCCACCGTTGTCACCGCCAGCGTGAATACCGGAATGCGGCCAAATTGCGCGGTCACACTTTTGTCCCGGTCCATCACCAAACTAATGTTGCTGGACGTGCCGCTGGCGTCCCCGGTCCAACTCGGGAACTCCCAGCCCGCTTCTGGCAGGGCCGTCAAGGTGACCACCGTGTTGCTCACATAGAAGCCACCCGGCGGCTCCAAGGCGACCATCCCGCCGGTGCTGGCCGTGGCAACCAAACGGAACGCCATCCAAAGATTTACCGCCACCGGGGCCATCTCCACGGACGAGAAATCCACCGGATTGTAGGCAATCGCGCGGACGACGACCGTGTTGCTCAGGATGAGCGGGTCAGAGTAGAAGTCGGACGCCGGACTGGGTGGCGAACCATCCAGCGTGTAAAAGATCAGGGGGTTGGGGAAACCCGCGTTTGTCAACACGATCTCGACCCAATCCACGTTCGTAAAGTCGAAGCGGGCAGGGGTCTGGTTCGATACCGAGAGGGTCAGCCGCTCCCCGTAAAACAGTCTGGCGGGCGCGCTGGTCACGGAACCCCACGGATTGCTCACGACCGCCGTGTAGCTGCCGGCATCCTGGCTTTGGACGTTCGTGATGGTGAGGCTGTTGGTTCTGGCGCCACTGATCCGGTCGCCTTCGGCGAAGTTCGTGCCATTGAAGCGCCATTGGAAGGAGAAGGGCGGCGTGCCAGTGACGGTCACGCTGAAGAGCGCGTTTGCCCCGGCCAGCACCGCCTGGCTTTGTGGCTGCGTGAGGAATTGGGGCGGCATCCCCAGCATCGTCAGGCTGGCCAGCCGGCTCGTCACACTGCCGGCGGTGTTGGTGACGACCACGGTGTATTGCCCGGCGTCGGCCCACTGGACGTTGGCCAGCGTCAGCATGTTACTCCTCGCCCCAGAGACGTTGCCGCCTTCGGCCAGTGGCAGGCCGCTCTTGCGCCAGTAGTAAGCGAGCGGTGCCGTGCCGGTGGCGTTGACAGTGAATGTTGCCGTGGTGCCAGAGAAGTTAGTCACGCTCCGGGGATCTACAACGATCGTCGGGGCTACGGGAAACCGTGCCATAATTGGGAGGGTGTGGTTCCACGAACCCAAGTCAACAGCATGTGCCTGCATATCGTCATGCGCAAGAAATCCGCTTGGTTTCGTCCCGTCGTGTCGTTCCATATAGTATGCGCGGGAGGAGGTATAGTACTTGGCTCCGCCCCTAGTGACCGATGCGTTGTCGAGGCGTGATTCGAGTCCACTGGCTGCCATGAAATCGTTTAGCGCCGACAATGACCCACCAAATTCGGCTTTGATCGTTTCCCAGTCTGCGACAGTTGCATTGACACCGAACTCCAGTCTAACCGCATTATCCCAGTCCGAATTGTAGGCGTAGATCCCTGATGTGATATGATACGCATACTGGGCAAAGGCGCTGCTACCAAGCGCGAACCAGCTCGCCAAGATGGCCGCGATTGTCAGAACTGCGTTGGTTTTGGTTTTCATGGTGTCTTTGCTTGAGCGGAACTCGAATAGAGATGCGGGGTGTTTTACCTACTTGTGACTGTTGTTGACCTCAGTTCCGGCAAGAAGCGACCGCACTGAAGGACAAAGCTTCCCCCGAAACAAGGCTGAAACTGCTGCACTCCGCTTTCAGTCGCCAGGAAACCGACATTGTCCTCATTGCCCGCCATTTTGCACCACGCCAAACTCCCCAGACTGCCTAAGTTGAACAGGAACCGCTCTCAATGTCGAGAACTGATTTGGAAAACTTACTGACCAGTACTTGTTCGGCGCACAACAAGAAACACTTATGCCGAGGCCAGCAGCATGGCGGGATCGTTGACGCTATCATAAGCGGCAAGAAGCGGGGCGAGGGTAAATCCGAAGTCCGAAGCCCGAAAGAGGGCCGAAACCCGAAGGCCGAACGCTGGGGAGCGGCGGCTGCCGGTAGTGTGCGGTCTTGGAAACAGCGCTGCTCTGGGTCAGGCTCGAAAGCAGGAGAGGACTACGGCGGACCTCCACTTTGCGGGACTGGAGCGGCATCATGCGCCGCCGCCAGGGCGAGAGCGTCTTGGACTAAGGCTCGGGAATGCCCGGGTCGCGGCAGATTTTGCGGGCCAGAAACCGATTGATCTCCGTATGCATGGGGACAGAGGAGCGAAGGTTTCTTTGGGGATTCCCCCACCAGGAGTGGTCTGAGCCCTCGCGCACCAGGACGCAGCCCTGAGCCATTAAGTGCCGGATCAGCGCGCGGCGTTTCACGCGAGGATCAGGGCTTCCTCGTAATCACTCTGGGCGGCGGCCCGCGCCTCGGCCCGGTTGAACTCCACAGCCTCTTTGATCGCGGACTTAAGGTTCTTGAGCAGTTCGGCCTTGGTCTTGCCCTGCGAATTGACGCCAGGGATTTCTTCCACCCAGCCAATCCACCAGCCCGCATCCTGCTTGATAACTGCGGTAAACTCGCGCTTCATAAATTCGTCTCACCTTATCTCCCCGGCCAGCAGAACGCAAGCCACTCAACGGAACCAGATGCCGACGCTGAACTGGCATAAGCGGGAAGAGGCGGTGGTGTCGCCGCGTGTCTTGCACTTGGCGAAGCACGGCTTCTTTCTGTCGGACCAGGAATTCCGGCGGACGAACGCACTGCGGGATGTCCGGATTGGAAATAGTGGGACGCGGTGGAACGCGTCCTTACCAAAGCGAGGGCGTGATGTCCTTGCGGCGGGCCTGCTGAGGACCTGGAAGCCGGTATTGCGTATGGCAGCAGACGGTATTACTTTTGGCCGATGACAACAATGACGCTCAAGCTGCCAGAAACGCTGCGGCGCGGCGTGGAGGAGGAAGCCCGCCGCCGGGGCGTTCCCAAGTCCGTCCTGGTCCGGGAGTGCGTGGAAGCGATGCTGCGCCGCAAGCAACGGCGAAAGCTGCCTACCTGTCTGGACCTGGTTGGCGACCTGGTCGGCTCCCAACCGGGTCCGCGCGATGCCTCAGTGAACCGCCGTTACCTCGAGGAAGCCGTTCTGGCTGATCATGGCCGCGCCCGAAAAAACTCTCGTTGATACGGGTCCCATCGTGGCCCTCCTCGTGGCCGAGGACGCGCACAGCGCCTGGGCACGCCGCGTCTGGGGCGAACTGGAGCCGCCGCTCTTGACCTGCGAGGCGGTGCTCTCGGAAGCGCAGTTTCTCATCGCGCGGTTCGGGGGCAATCCGCGCGCGGTCCTTGAGTTCGTTGAGCGGGGAGCGATCAACGTTGCCTTCGGTGTGCAAGACGAGGTCAAACGGTTGCTGGAACTCCAGCAGGCATACCGGAGCCTGCCCATGTCGCTGGCCGATGCCTGCCTGGTCTGCATGGCCGAGCAATTCCCGCGCTGCCGAGTAGTGACGACCGATTCGCATTTCCGCATCTACCGCCGGCATGGGCGGCAATTGATTCCGGTCATGATGCCGGAGGAGGAATGAAGAAGGCACTGGCCACGAAATACGCCAAATGCACGAAAGGGAGCCCTTGGATAAGCGTGCCTGATGAAAAACGGGGTCCGGAAGGGGGTCTATGGTACCAGGGTATGTCCAGGGTTTGTCCAGGGTGCCCCCAGAGCAACCCGAGGGAGGTGCACCAGGCGAGTTGGATTCGGGACACTTATGGTAAACGGCGAACCTTGAACCTTGAACCTTGAACCTTGAACTTCGAACCTTGAACAGCCGGGCAGAGCCACCCCGAGCCACCCTAAGGCCACCCTCAGGCCATCTGGTAGCCAACCGGTGGGCACCCCGAAGCCACCCTGAGGCTACCTCGAGGCCACCCTCAGGCTACCCCGAGGCTACCCTGAGGCTACCCCGAGGCTCCACTCAGGCTCCACTCAAGCACCCGGCAAAACCGCCCGAAGCCACANNGCAGGCGACAGATCTGGTTGATGCTACTCGGGTTTGGTGTGATCGGCGTGATCGCGGGGTTGGGCCAGGAACGCCCGGTCGGGCACGCGACTTTGGTCAGGCCGCTCACTTCGCAGGAGGCGACAATTATGGTGGGCACAAACGGGAGCATCCTCAAAGACGGCAAGGCGTGGCGCG
>PLZQ01000180.1 GCA_003152225.1 Limisphaerales bacterium
CGATGAGTTTTTTGAGATAGACCGGGTTGGCATATTGGCGGGCGCCTTTGGAAATCTGGAGCATCACCGGCGCCTTCTCCTCTTCGCAGGCCTCCACAATCGCCTGGAGGAGTTCCATGTTGTTGACGTTAAACGCGCCCAGCGCGTACTTGCCTTTAAGCGCTTTGGCGAACAAATCTTTCGTATGTGTTAGTGGCATAATGTTATCTTTCCNNAAAAAAGACGGCCCGCGCAATGCCTCAATTCCGGAGGGTAGGGCGCGTCACTCCGTGCGCGCCGGGTAACCGCGGGGCAGGACGGCGCGCACGGAGTGACGCGCCCTACCGCCATCGCTGGCTGATGACCGGGCTGTTCTACCTACGCCTCTTTGTCGTCGCCGGACAGGCGCCGATACATCGTCGCCATGCTGATGCCCAGCAGCATTGCCGCCTGCTCTTTGTTCCCGCCGCACTGTTGGATGGTCTGGTTGAGATGGATCTGCTCCTGCTTCTGCAGGTACTGCTTCATCGGCACGATCGGTTCCCCCCCGGCGGGCTCCCCGTCGGGCGCGGACCCGACGGCGGGCGCGGCGTGCAGCGGATACAGCGCCGAGTCGGGCAACTCCGGCAAGGTGGCCGCCAGTTGGGCATCCGCTGCCGGACCGGCCGCCTTGACGCTGGCCAGCAGGCGCGGGGGCAGATCCTCCGCCTTAATAATGCCGTCCTCGCACAAAGCCACGGCCCGTTCGATGGCGTTTTCCAGCTCGCGCACGTTGCCCGGCCAATCGTGCGCGCAAAGTATCCCCATCGCCTGCCGTGTCACTTGCACCGGCCGGTTGGTATCGGAATGCACGTTGCCCTTCAGGAAATGGGCCACCAGCAACGGGATGTCCTCCCGCCGCTCGCGCAAACTCGGCAGCGGAATCGCGATCACGTTTAGCCGGTAATACAAGTCCTCGCGAAACGTGCCTTCCTTGATCCGCGTTTCCAACGGCTCGTTCGACGCGGCGACGACCCGCACGTTCACATAGATCGGCGTATTCTCCCCCACCCGCCGCACCTCGCGCTCCTGCAACACGCGCAGCAGCCGGCTCTGCAACGCCGCCGACATCGAACCCACCTCATCCAGGAAGATCGTCCCCCCGTCCGCCTCCTCGAAAAGCCCCTTCTTGTCGCTGATCGCCCCCGTGAACGACCCGCGCCGATGCCCGAACAGCTCCGACTCCAGGAGGTTCTCCGGCAAAGCACTGCAATTGATGGGCACAAACGGTGCGAACTGCCGGCGGCTGTTGAAATGCAGCGCCCGCGCCACCAGTTCCTTGCCCGTGCCGCTTTCGCCCAGCACCAGGATTGTGCTGTCGGTGTTGGCGACGCGCTCAATCATCTTGAATACCGCCTGCATCGAAGGCGCATTGCCTACAATCTGGCTGAACTCGTATTTCTTCTTGAGCTGCTTGCGCAGATAGACAGTCTCGGAAACCGCCGCGTTGTAAGACAGCGCCCGCTGCACGCACAGCTTCAGCTCGTCCACCTTGAACGGCTTCTCCAGGTAATCGAACGCGCCGTACTTCATGGCCTCCACCGCCGTCTCAATTGTGGCGAACCCGGTAATGACGATGACGACCGCCGGCGGCGACAGCGCCCGCGCCTTTTGCACCATCTCCAGCCCGTGCGCCCGCGTTTTATCGAAATAAAGATCCGTGATGACCAATTCCGGGGTATGGGTCGTCAGCGCCGCCAGGGCAGCGGTGCCGTTTGAAAAAGGGATTACATCGTGCCCTTCTTGACGCAGCAGTTCCGCCACCATCTGCAGCATGGTCAGATCGTCATCGACCAGTAGGACTTTGGCCATGAAAACACATATAGCCCGAATGACCGCTGCCCGGCAAGCGCAACCTCGCCGCGACCCGCGCAACGGGCGCATCTTGACACTGCCACCACCGCATAGGAGCGCAGCCTTTAGGCTGCAGAAGCGTGGAGGTTCAAGCAAGCCGCGGAATCTGCCGACACCGCAGTGCAATACGATGCTTCTGCAGCCTAAAGGCTGCGCTCCTATGCGGTGGTAGTAGTCCTGCGTCGCGTGGTGGTAGTAACAAGATACGCCCCCGCGCAACTCAGCCCACCCTGGCTAGGGCGATGCCAAGCTCGGGCGGGGGTAAGCTCAGCCGCGAAGAGGCGCAAAAGACGCAAAAGGGGGGAAGCTGGAAAACCGCTTTCGCTTGCGTCTCTTGCGCCTCTTCGCGGCCTGCTCCGTTCGGGAGTCTGAGCGGAGAACTGCGCTCCTGCGGTCTCGCGTTGCCCCCTATTTCGGCTTGGAAAGGATCGCCTTCGCTGCCGCCAGTTGATTGCGGGTTCCCAACCGCAGGGCCTGGTCGCCGGCCTGAAGTTCTTCGTCGGCGCTGGGATTGATGATCTTTGCTCCACCCCATTCAATGCCGACGATGCTGGCGCCGGTCCGCGTGCGGAGTTCAAGTTCGTCAAAGAGTTTGCCCGCTACCGGAGAAGCCCGTGTTTGGGTGATGCTGAGGCCACCGGTTTAACCCGGTTTAAAGGATGGCTTCGAGCCTGGTTTTGCTTTAGGCTCTCAGGCGCGTCCTTAATCTGTTATGAACAAATGTTGTGCGTTTGGCCTGGCGCTTACTCTGGCGGGCGCCGCCTCACTATACGCCGATACCTCCGTCGTCTTCAACGAGATCATGTATCACCCTGCCACCAACGAAGCCGGCCTCGAGTGGGTGGAGTTGCACAACCAGATGGCGGTGGATGTGGACATTTCCGGCTGGCGTTTGGATGGCGGCATTCACTACACGTTTGCTTCCAACTCGATTGTGCGCGGCGGCGGCTATGCGGTGGTGGCGATCTCGCCCGATTCCCTGGCTGCGATCAGCGGCCTGACCGGTTTGTTCGGGCCCTTTACCAGCCGGCTTTCCAATAGCGGCGAGACCCTTCAGCTCCGCAACAACAGCGGACGAGTGGTGGACGAAGTAACCTACGGGGTTGGGGGCGACTGGCCGGTGGCGCCGGATGGCTCGGGGGTTTCGCTGGCCAAGATTGACCCGGATACCGCCAGCGGGCCGGCGCAGAATTGGGCGGCCAGTGAACAGGTCGGCGGCACGCCAGGCTTGGAGAATTTCCCCGCGCCGGGCACTGTGGGGCCGAGTGTTACCCTGATTTCCGCGGACGCGGCCTGGCGGTGCAACGCTTCCGGGTCGGACCTTTGCACCGCCTGGCAGGCGCCCAGTTACCGCGACGATTCCTGGACGGTCCGGGCGGGGCTGACGAACCGGCCCGTGGCCACTCTGTTTAACACCGGACTGGCTGCCACGAGGACCGTATTGGCGGCCGGCTCGTCCGACCCGCATTACATAATTACCGCGTCGGCCCAAGGCTCGGTCGGGGGAAACGCGACGGTGATTCAGAATCATCCTGCCTGGCTCGCCAACGATGCGCTCTCCAGTTGGATCGGCGTGCTCAATCCCGGCACGGAGAGCGTCGCCGCAGGCAATTATTCCTATCAAACCGTATTCAGTCTGGCGGGTTTCCTCCCGTCCAGCATTGCCCTTTCCATTTCCGTTTCCGCCGATGATTCTGTCAGCGACGTTTACTTGAATGGTCAGGCCTTGGGGCTGAGCTTCACGGGCTACAGCTCCTTCAGCGCCCCGTTTGTGGTGAGCAACGGGTTCAAGTCGGTCACCAACACGTTGGAGTTTCGAACGCTCAACGGCGGCACTTCCGCGAATCCTCATGGGTTTCGCGCCCTGGTCAGCGGCGCTGGCACCGCCATGAATACCAACTCCCCGCTGCCCTTGGGGAGCACCACCTCCTACTACCGCAAGACCTTCTTCTCCTCCAGCGCTCCCGGGAGCGTTGAGCTCAAACTCCGTCCTCTGATCGCCGATGGCGCGGTGGTTTATCTCAACGGGGTGGAAGTCTATCGAGTGAATTTGCCCGGCGGCACCGTGGCCTTCGACACGCCAGCCCTCACGAATGTGACGCTGCCTGATTTTGTTGGCTGGGTGTCAGTGCCCACGAGCAGTCTAGTTGCGGGCTCGAATGTCCTGGCCGTGGAGGTTCATCAGGCCGCGGGCAGTCCGGACGGGGCGTTTTTTGGCGCCCAACTGCTCTCGACGCCAATGCCGGCTCAAGCCAGGGCTCCAATTACGGTGGCCATTAATGAGCTTTGCTCCACGACGAATTCCGCCTTCTGGCTGGAGCTGGCAAATGTCGGCACGAACAGCTTCTCCCTGGCCGGGAGTGTCCTGGTCAACGATGGCAGCGGCGGCGAATACGTTTTCCCTGACGGCGTCACGCTTGCCCCCGGAGGATTTCTGGCGCTCACAAACGCGACGCTGGGCTTTCACCCGGTTGCGGGGGACCGCCTTTACTTGCTGAACTCCAACCGGCAGGGCGTGCTGGATGCGGTGGTGGTGCAGAATGTGGCACGGGCGCGATTCCCCGATGGCAGCGGCGCGTGGTGCAATCCGACCGTCGCGACCCCGGGCGCTTCGAACGTGGTTGCTTTTCACCAGGAAGTGGTGATCAACGAGATCATGTACAACCATCAGGTGCTCCAGCCCACAAACAGCCTGCCGCCTCAGGCGTCCGACGAGTCCTGGGTGGAGCTCTACAACCGCGGCTCCAACAGCGTGGACCTCGCGGGCTGGACGGTGGCCGGCGGGATTAGCTATCGCTTTGCGGCGGGGACAACCCTCAATCCGGGCGCTTACCTGGTCGTTGCCAAGGATGCCGCCGCGTTGCGTTCGGCTTACCCCTCGGCGGCAATCGTGGGAGATTTCAGCGGGAATCTTTCCCATAGCAGCGATTCGATTGTCCTCCTGGATGCCGCTGGCAACCCGGCGAATAGCGTGCACTACTATTCCGCGGGACGCTGGCCTGAGCTGGCGGATGGCGGGGGTTCGAGCCTTGAACTGCGTGATCCGAACGCCGATAACACGCGGGCCGGGGCCTGGGCTGCCAGTGATGAGTCCCACAAGACCTCCTGGCAAACCAATCGCTACCGGGCCACCGCCCAGACGGTGGTGGGTCCGGAGTTGTGGAACGACTTCATCCTGGGGTTGCTGGGGGACGGAGAATGCCTGGTCGATAACATCAGCGTTGTCCAGTCCCCAGATACAGCCCCGGTGGAGCTGATTGTCAACGGCGGCTTTGAGAACGGCCTCACCGGCTGGCGTGTGATCGGCGACCATCGGCATAGCCGGGTTGAGACTGATCCTGATAATCCTTCCAACCACGTGTTGCATGTGGTCGCATCCGGCCCGCAGGAACACATGCACAATCATGTGGAGTGTACCCTCACCAACGGATATTCCATTGCCAACGGACTCACCTATGAGGTTTCCTTCCGGGCCAAATGGGTGGCCGGCAATAACTTTCTCAACACGCGGCTTTACTTTGATCGCGTGGCCCGCACCTCGGTTCTGCCCATCCCGGCCTTGACCGGGACTCCCGGCGCGCGCAACTCCCGCTACACCGCGAATCTCGGCCCGACGTTCAATGAGTTTCAGCACAAACCGGTTATTCCTCAACCGACGGAGACGGTGAGCGTATCGGTCAAGGCGCAAGATCCGCAAGGGGTCGCGCTATGCCAGGTCTGGTGGTCGGTCAACGGAGGCTCCTTCTCCTCCGCGCCCATGACCCTGGACGGGAACGGCTTCTACACCGGGTCCATCCCCGCCGCGGCGGCGGGCTCCATTGTCCAGTTCTATGTGCGGGCGGTTGACGGTCTGGGCGCGGTGGCGCTGTATCCTGCGGCGGGCCCGGACTCGGGCGCCCTCTATGTGGTCGCGGATGGCCAGGCCGATCTGAGCTTGGGCCACAATGTGCGCGTGGTGCTGACGCCGGCGAATCGTGCGCTGCTGCATGCCTTCACCAACGTGATGAGCAACGAAAACCTGCCTTGCACCATCGTGGTCGATGAAAAACGAGCCTACTACGACGCGGGGGTTCGCCTCAAAGGCAGCGAGCGGGGACGTTACAGCGACACGCGCGTGAGCTTTCATCTGGAGTTCCAGCCGGATGATTTGTTCCGGGGCGTTCACCCGGTCATGCTCGTGGACCGTTCGGGAGCTGGAGATTCGACTGTCAATAAGCAGGAGGAAATCGTGGTTCGGCACATGCTGTTGCGCGCGGGAGGCATCCCCGGCACGCAGCCGGATTTGTGCCATTTGATTGCCCCCTTCAGCACTCACACCGGATCGGCTATTTTCTCGCCGCGGCACGAGGACGAGTTTATTCGCACCGCCTATGACAATGGCGGCGACGGAACGCAGTGGGAGGTCGAACTGATCTACTACCCAACCACCGCCGATGCAGGCGGCTACAAGTACCCGTCGCCGGATAACGTCATGAGCGTGGACATCTCCGACCTGGGGGACGACAAAGAAATCTACCGCTACGACTTCATCCTCAAGAACCACCGGGAGGTGGACGATTACTCGCGGCTCATCGCCTTCGCCAAGGCGTTCAGCCTGACCAGCGGCACGGGATTGGAAGCCCAGACCCGGCAATTGATGGATCTGGACGAGTGGCTTCGGTCCTATGCGCTGCTGACCCTTTGCGGAATCGGCGACAGCTACACCTTTGGCGGAAACCACAATTTGCTGATCTACCTCCGGCCGGGCGATCGCAAGATGCTCGCCTTTCCGTGGGACATGGATTTTGCTTTTAGCCGAGCGGCGACCTCGCCGCTTATCGGCGACCAGAACTGGGGCAAGGTCCAGAACCTGCCGGGCAATCAGCGGCGTCTCTATGCTCACGTGTTGGACGTGATTGGCTCCTCGTTCAACACCAGCTATATGAACTACTGGGTCTCGCATTATGCCGGCTTGGCGCCGGGTCAGAATTATGCTGATGCCTTGGCGTATATTTCGCAGCGCACTGTGGCGGCGCTCAGCGAAATCAACCGTGCGGGCGGCAACTCGTCCTTCAGCCTCAGCGGTACCAATTTCATCGTCACCAGCAACAACCTGGTCACTCTCAGCGGCACGGCGCCGGTGGGGGTGAAGAGCATTCGTATCAATGGTGTGGAATATCCAATCACCTGGACTTCCGTTTCGGGCTGGAAGATTAGCGTCCCCGTTAGCTCGCCGACCAACACGCTAAGCATTGCCGGCTATGATCTGCACGGCGCGCCGCTGACCAACTCCGTCGCCGCCGTGACCGTGAAGTACACGGGAGCGGCCCCGGACCCCCAAGGCGTGGTTGTGTTTAATGAAATGATGACCACTCCCACTGTGCCGGATGCGTCGTACGTCGAGCTGTACAATACCTCGGCGACCACCAGCTTTGACCTGTCCAACTGGAGAATCCAAGGGCTCGATTACACGTTCCCTCCCGGGAGCATCATTACCAACCGCCAATACCTGGTGGTAACCAAGGACCGGGGGGCGTTCGCGGAAGCGTATGGCGCGGGCGCCGGCTTCTTTGATGAGTATGCTGGCCAGCTCCAGCCGGCGGGGGAAGTGCTGCGGCTGGTGCGGCCCGCCTCGGAAACCAACCAGGAGCTGGTGGTCAACCAGGTTCGCTTTCAGGCCGGATATCCCTGGCCCAGCACGGGTGCGGGCGTTTCCTTGCAATTGGTGGATTCGGCGCAAGACAATAGCCGCGTTGCTAATTGGGCGGTGGGCCAGTCGAATGCAACAGCCCCGCAATGGGTCTATGTGAGCACGACCGGCACCGCTACCGGGACGAACCTTTACATCTACCTCCTGGGCCCTGGGGAACTCTATGTGGACGATCTGAAGCTGGTGACTGGTTCGGTGCCCGACCAGGGGACCAATCTGGTTACCAACCCCGGGTTTGAGTCCTCCCTCACGGGAACCTGGAACCTGACAGCGAACTTCACCCAGTCGGCGCTCAGTTCCAGTGTTAAGCATTCAGGCAATGCCGGCCTGCACGTCGTGGCCACAGCCGCCGGCAGCGGCTCCGGAAACGCGGTTTACCAGGGCATCAAATTGACTACCGGCCAGACCCATACCTTAAGCTTCTGGTACCTCCAGAGCACCAACGCCTCGTCCCCGGCGCTTACGGTGCGCCTCCAGAATTCCGGCATTACCAGCGGCGCAGTCGCTACGGCCGCACCGGTCGTGTCCACCGCCTTTCGCACCCCGGGCGCTGCGAACTCCGTCAGCCGGGCGCTGTCCGCCTTTCCTTCGCTCTGGATCAACGAGCTGCAGGCCGAGAATCTGACCGGCCTCACCAACAGCCTCGGCCAAAGGGTTCCCTGGCTCGAACTCTACAATCCCGGCTCCAATGCGGTTTCGCTGGACGGGCTTTACCTTTCCACGAACTATGCCAACCTTGCCGCCTGGGCCTTTCCTGCCGGGGCAACGCTGCGAGCGCAGCAGTTCAAAGTCGTTTTCGCCGACACCCTGACCAATCTCACCACGACCAACGAATGGCATGCCGGCTTCACGCTGCCTGCTGGCGCGGGCTCTCTGGCGCTTAGCCGGTTCACCGATGCCCAGGGGGACGTGTTGGATTTCATCGATTATACCAACCTCGTTCCCAATCGTTCCTATGGCTCGTTACCGGATGGGCAGGGGGTGGACCGGCGGGAGCTTTTCTACCCAACACCAGCGGGGACCAACAACGGAACCAGCGCGCCCTTGACGGTCGTTATCAACGAATGGATGGCTGGCAATACCCACACGCTCACCAACCCGCTGACCGGCAAATTCAGCGATTGGTTCGAGCTTTACAACTATGGAACCAACCCCGCCAATTTGGCCGGCTATTACCTGACCGACTCATTGACCAACCAGTTCAAATTCCCAATCCCCGCCGGCTATGTCATTCCCGCGAGGGGATTCCTCCTGGTGTGGGCCGATGGCAAGACCGAGGTCGGCACCGCCGATCTGCACATCAGCTTCAAGCTGAGCAAAGCCGGTGAGAGCCTTGGCCTTTATGGCCCCGATGGCCAACCGGTGGACTTCTTCAGCTACGGTGCGCAAACCGATGATGTCAGTCAGGGACGATATCCCGACGGAGCGGTTGCCCTTTACTTCATGCCGGTTCCCACCCCGCGGGCGCCAAACCAGATCCCCAACACGGCTCCCCGGCTCACGCCGATTCCCAACCAATATTTCCACGCAGGGCAAACGCTGCGATTGACGGTGACCGCCACGGACGCTGAGAGCGCCTTCCAGAGTCTCCTCTTCAGCCTGGATAATCCACCGGCCCAGGCCGGCATTGATTCCGGCACGGGCCTCCTGACCTGGAACCTTAACAACCTTCCTGCACCCTCCACCAACCGGCTGTCGGTCCGGGTGACGGATAACGGTTTGCCGCCGTTGAGCGACACCACATTCCTTACCGTGATCGTCTTACCGCCTCCACAACTGCATAGCGGCGTGCCAGCCGGGAACATCCTGCCGCTGAGGTTTGATGCCTTGTCCGGTCAAACCTATCAGGTGCAATACAAAGACAGCCTGCGCGATGCGGAATGGCTGCCCCTGACGGCAGCCTTGCCAGGGCAGGGGGGAACCTTGGAAGCCGCCGACGACATGACCGGCCACTCGAACCGGTTCTACCGGCTCGTTGTGTGGTGAGCCGTGGGGTGGAACGAACCTCACGCGATCTGATTATGAAGAACCTGCGTTTGGGCTTGCTGTTATTGGCCTCGGTTGACGTTGGCGCTTCGGAGGCACCCGAGCCTCCTTATCCTCACAGCCGGGTGCTCCAAAGCATTGCCTGGCATTGGGAAACCTATACCACCGCGGCGTTGGGAAGCGATCTATGGCCCGTGGCCTGGGGACCCGATGATCAGCTTTACGCCGCCTGGGGTGACGGTGGCGGATTCGGCGGCTCGAATACCGATGGACGCGTCGCTCTCGGCTTCGCCCGCATCGAAGGCACGCCCGAACACTGGCGCGGTGTCAACGTGAATGGCGGGAAAGACCCGGAGCACCCAGCTTCCTTTCCGCGCAAGGGCAAGGCGAGTGGACTTGCGATCGTGGACGGCGTCTTCTATGCCACCGTGAATCTGCAAGACGGCATCTGGCCAAATGTAAACCACGTGCTCGCCTGGTCCACCAACTACGGCGCCACCTGGACAAAAGCCGAGTGGCTGTTTGCCAGGAGCGAAGGGAGCTTTCAGCCGGCGACGTTTCTCACCTTTGGAAAGGATTACACCGGCGCGCCCGGGCCGTTGGCGGGCTACGTCTATATTTACGGACCGAAGCTATCCGCGGTCCGGGGCAGCGGCGATCGGCTCTATTTGGCCCGCGTGCCCCGGCACAAGCTGCGCGAGCGTGCGGCCTACGAGTTCTATTCCAGGAGCGATGCCGGCGGGCAACCGGTGTGGGTGGCCGACTGCGCCCAGGCGCAACCGGTTTTCAGCGACCCCAACGGGGTGAACCCGGGAGCGGTGGTCTATATTCCCGGATTAAAGCGCTTTCTGCTGACCAGCTTTCATGTAGGGCCGGGTCAGCTTGGCGTATTCGACGCGCCCAATCCCTGGGGACCCTGGACCACCATCGAGTATAACGAGCATTGGGGGAACATGTGGGCCGAGGGCGAAGGCCTGACCTGCGGGTTTCCCCAGAAATGGATGAGTGCCGATGGCTTGACGCTTTGGAGCATCTTCAGCGTGTATGGCGACGGCGCCAAACGGGGCATTAACGCCCACGACAGATTCAATCTCATCAAGACCACGCTCCAGCCCTTCGACGCAACCCTGCCGCCCTCGTCCCAAAGGCCTTCCCGCTAGACGGCGTCGCTTTGGTG
>PLZQ01000533.1 GCA_003152225.1 Limisphaerales bacterium
ATCATGTTGCGGTCGGCCATCATCAGCTTGCCATCCACGACCACGGGCATGGCATCGGCGGGGCTGTAGTAGCGTTTGGCGCCTTTGGCGACGCGGGAGCCCTCGCAAATCTGCTGCCACACGAGCTTGCCGTCCTTCGCGTTCACGCAGCGGATATACTGGTCCCAGGCGCCGTAATAGACCTTTCCATTCCAAACGAACGGCTTGGACTCAACGGCATACGTGCCGTCCTTGTTGATCCAGGCCAGCTTGCCGGTGGCCGCATCGAGGGCGTAGAGCCAACCGTCATTGCACCCGAACACCACCTTGCCATCCGCCATGACCGGCGAGGAATAGACCGCGTCGCCCGCCATGAACGACCACACCTTCTTGCCCGCCGTGCTGTAGGCCGAGACAAGCCCCAGGCCGTTGGCGGTGAACACTTTCCCGCCGTCCACCAGCGGCTCGGCCAATATCTCCGCGCCCATAGCGACCGCCCACAACTCCTTGCCGGTCTTGGCCTTGAGCGCGCGCAACTTGCCGTCGTTGGCCCCCACATAGACCACCCCGTCGGCCACTGCAGGGGTGACCTTGCTCGATGCCGCCAGGTAGGCGCGCCAGGCCGTGGGGTGGTTGGTGGGCTCGAAGAAGAACTCCGTGCTCCGCGAGTAATGCTCCTTGCCCATCGTGAAATCGACGCGCAGGCAGTGCGCGCCGGGGAGCAGCTTGCTCACATCCGCGCTGCCGGTTGCCTTCCAAGCCGGCGCCTTGCCTGACAGTTTGAGTTCGCCCTCCAGCTCGTCGTCAATCGTGTAAGAAGCCTTCTCCAAGTCCACAGCACCCGCCAGCCGGGCCGAGATGCTCAGGGCGCTGCCCCCCGACGCGCGGAAAGCCGGAGAGCGTATCACCACCTCGGGATACGAAGAACGTGCCGGGATCGACTTCTCGACCAGCTTCAAGTCCGGAGCGGGTTGGTCCGCTTTCCAGTAAGCTTCACGCAGCACGCCGTCTTTGACCGAGATGACGGCAAACCCCGCGTTCCGCCCGAAGGTCGAGCCGCCGGTGGTCTGGTCGATGCCCTCGACGACATGGTGCACATGCCCGTGCGAATGCCCGGCCATCATCAGCACTGTGTTATAGCCATGCAGCACGTCCAGCAGCCGGTCGTAGTCGTAGCGGCTGGCGAACTCACTTCCCGGCAGGGGATGGTGGAAGAACACGAATACCGGGGTCTTAGTCCCCACCTTGGCGAGGTCCTTCCTCAGCCAAATAAGCTCTTCTTCGCCCAGTGATGGCCGCGGGTCCTGGAGAGTGGGCGTCATCAAGCTCACGAAGTGGCAGCCGGATTTGTCGAACGAGTAGCAGGGGCCCAGGCCGAGGTCGCGCAGGAACTTCAGATTCGCATGCCATGTATTGTCGTGGTTCCCTAGTCCGTGGTACACCGGAACCGGGCAATCCTTCCAGTAAGACAGGTATTCGGCCCACCATCCGCTGCCGCCGCCGAACTCATTCATGTCCCCCGTCACGATCACGAAGCCCGGCTTGGGAACCTTGATGCCGAACGGCGCGAGGTCAATCTCACCCAGGCCCGGGATCCGGGCGATGGTCGTCTTGCTCTGGGCCATCGGCGCGTGGACATCGCTCGCCTGGATGAAGGTGAAGTCGGGGACCGCCGCGCCCTTATCAGCTCCGGCGCAAGGCGCGAGGATGGCCAGGGAAAGCAGCGCCGCCAGTGACCAGGACTTGATTCCTCGACGCACCACGCGCGCCGACCGTTCGCAGTCAATTAATCTCACCGGCGCATCCTGAGGATCAGCCCCGGACCCGTCAAGCTAACGAACGCGAACCGCATCGCACCGTAGCGGCAGGCATCCTTGCCTGCCGTAGAGCCGGGCTTCCCAGCCCGGCGGGCGGCACGCGCGCCTTATCACACGGCTCGCAATTCCGGACGTGGGTCCGGGTGGCAGGATGCCACCCTCTACGGCAGGCAGGGATGCCTGCCGCTACCGTTTCAACACGCGGATACTGCCGCCCATCGTTTCCAGCTTCAGTGATGGACCCCCGCCATTAATCTTCCCACGCAACGTGCTTCCGTCGGTCGCGCCTTCGGTCTGCACCGGCAAATCTGATTTGGCCCCTCCCCCTACGGTGTGCGCGTCCAGTGTGACGGCAGCCGTTGCCGGGAGACGGGCGGTCACGCTGCCGCCGAGAGTGGACAACACGCAATCTGCTTTCGGCGCAGCGGCAAAGTCGGCGGTGATGGAACCGCCCATGGTCTTCCCCTGGACAAACGGGCCGGCGAAAGTTTCAACGGTGATGCCTCCGCCTGACGTGTTAATCAGCAACTGGCCCTTGCACCCGGCGGCGTGGATGCTGCCGCCCTGCGTCTGACCGTCCACGTTGCCCTCCACGTCGTCAAAATGCAGGCTGCCGCCTGCCGTGTGCACGTTAACACCACCCTGGACAGCGGCCACCGTTATGCCGCCGCCGGCGGTCTTCAGGCGCAGGTCGAATTTGCGCGGCACGGTGATTTCGTAGTTCGCGTCCAGTCCAGGCCGCGTCCAGACCCACCCCAAACCGCCGCGGAGGCTGGACGGTTCCTTGGCGCTGATGGAGATTTGATTTCCCTCTTGTCTCAGTAGCAGTTCTTCCTCTGCCAAGATCCGGTCTGCCTCCGAACCGCTGGCGCGCTTGACTGTGCGGCTGACCCGGACTTCGACGGTCTCCTGGTCCGCGCCGACAACGCGAACGCCGCCGCGGTCCACATCCAGCACCAGCTTGCCGTCGCGTCCCACTGCGAACGACTTGGAAAGATCCCCGTCACTGCCGCCTTTTACCGTGCGCTGGATTGGCGGGACGCCTGCCGCAGCCGCCGAAACCTGCCGATCTCCGGCGTTCGGCGTTTCAACGATCATGGCAGCGCTGACTGGCAAGTTGGTTTCAGTCGTATCCTGCGGCGCGGTGTAGGAGTTCGACCCGGAGCCACCATCGCTGTGGCCCCAACCAAACAATGATCTGGCGCCTCCCACGAGGGCGAACAGGACCAATCCAATGACCAGCAAGAGTGTCAGCACGCCGGCAGTTGGCCACACCCACCTCCAGTTTCCTGTCCGCGGTGTTTGCGAAGCGGGCGGGTTCGCAAAGGCTTCGCGCACTTCGGGTCTCGTCAACACGATCAACGCCCAGATGCCCATGGGCAAGCCGAGGAAACTACAGCAAAAGATGCCGAGGATGCCGGCGGCGATGGACCACGCATAGCTGCGAAGTCGCACCATTTGCACGCCTCCGTAGATCATCAGCAACGCGGGAATCGCCTTGAACAGCCCGATGCTCCAGCCGAAGAGTGGGTTGCTGAACGGGAAGAACGGAGGCGGAAATGAGGAGCCGGTGTTTTGGAGGAGACTTTCCAGCCAATACATACTGAAGTGCGGGTTGCCGAGCAAGACGATCACCAGCAACGCCGAAAACAGCTTCATCACGCCCGCCACCACCAGACCGATAGCCGGTATGGTCACCTTGGCGCTGCCAGGGGTGACTCGTTTCGCCGAAGCTGCCGGTGGTGGCGGTGCACCTGGTGAGGCCGCGCCTGGGTAGATGGGAGGCGGCGGCGGGGGCACGCCAGCGCGCCCTGACGTCGTCGCAATCGTCTCCACATCAGACTTCACCTCGCTGGCCTGCTGGTAGCGGCGTTCCGGCTCCTTCTCCAGCGCGTGCAGCACCACTTCATCCAGGCGCACATCCACTTGCACCTTTCTGGACGGCGGCGCGAACTTACCCAGGGGCAGTTCGCCGGTGAGCATCTCATAGAACACCACACCCAGCGAATAGATGTCCGCGCGGTGGTCCACTTCCTGCGGATGCTCGATCTGTTCCGGCGCCATATAGTGCGGCGTGCCCATGACATCTTTGGCGCCCGTCAGCCGCATGCCTTCCGGCTCGAGCCCCAGGATCTTCGCCAGCCCGAAATCGGCGATCTTCACCCGCCCCTTCTTGTCGAGCATCACATTCTCCGGCTTGATGTCGCGGTGGACGATTCCCTCGTCGTGCGCAAACTGCAGCGCGTCGCAAATCTGCGGGATGATCTTCATCGCCTCGCGCGGTGTGAGTTTGCCGGCCTGCTCCAACTGCCGCAGATTCAGCCCTTCCACATACTCCATGATGAAGTAGTGCAGCCCGCCGGCCTGCCCGAACTCGTGCACGGCGACTATGTTGGGATGGCTCAACCTGGCCAGCGCGCGCGCCTCGCGGGTGAACCGGTCTGCAAAGCCGGAATCGCCGCTCGCTTGCGGGGGCAGTATCTTGAGCGCGACCAGGCGGTCCAGTGCCGGCTGGCGGGCTTTATAGACCGCCCCCATGCCTCCCTGACCCAGCAGTTCCAGAATCTCGAACTGGGGGAACAGCTTGGCCACCTCCGCCACCGAGGGCGGGACGAACGCGGGGACCCGGCTCGGCTGGCCTGGCTCGGGCGCGACCGCGGTCGCAAACCCCGCCTTCATGAGGCACTCCGGGCACAAGCCCTTGGGCGCGTTGGCCGGCAGCGGTTTCTGGCACGACGGGCAAATATGTTCAGTGTCCATAACTTTGTTCCAGCCGTCTGTTAAGCAACGGGAGGCCTGAGGTTACGCAAAAAGGGGTTACATAAGTTACAGAGTTACACGGTTACATGGGGCACGACGCTCATGTAACGATGTAACCGTGTAACCGTGTAATCCTTCAACCATGTAACAACTAACATCCTGCGAGCACGTTGAACAGGTGGCGCATTTCGGCGTCCACTTCGCTGGGTGAGGCTACCGTATTGGCGATCTCCGCCCGGAGCAGCTCCCGATACCGCTGGCGCATGCGATGCACCGCCACCTTGACCCCTCCCTCCTCCATGCCCAACTTCGCCGCCAGCTCTGTGTAGGGCTGCGCGGCGCGGTCGCCCACCAGGCAGGGTTTGAGGGTGGCAAACAAATCGGCCTGATCCCGGGCGCAGAACTCCGCTTCGAGTTGGCTGACGACCTCATCCAGCAGAGTCAGCGCCCACCGGTATTCGAAGGCCTGCTCGGGCGTCTGGGTGTCCACCGGCTCGACCCCGTAGCGCGTCTCGGCCGTATCGAGCTGAATCGGGATGTTCCGCTGGCCGCCACCCCGTTTGAGGGCGCGGACCTTGTGCCATTCGTTCGCCAGGAACCGCTCCATTGCGGTCAGCAGGAAAGTGCGAAAGCGGCCTTTGGCCTGGTCAGCGCGGGCCAGCCAGTTGCGTTCAAGCACCCGCGCGAAGAATTCCTGGGTCAGGTCTTGCGCATCCTCCACCGAATGGCCGCGTCGCCGCACGTAAGCATACAGGGGATACCAATACCCGCGGCACAGCTTCTCCAGCGCCGCCTGGGCGAGTGGTATGTCGCTGCTCCCCGCCGTCAGCACCACCGACCAATGCGTGGTGAGGAAACATCCTGCCGGCGCTCGCGGCGTCTCTGTATCACTGGAAGCCATTTGCGCGGCTTGAGGATACCAGCTCCGGCCCAGCCTGTCGAATCAGATTGAAATCACGTCGCGAATCAGAAACACGCAATTGTGCTAATGCACAGGGGCGGTGGTTCGTTCCATAAACCACAGGGTGTCGTTTGGGGCAGCCGTGGACCAAGCTCTATTATTGCTTTTGGTCACGGGTTGCAACGTGCCCTTGTCCTTCCATTTATGGATCTCACCGTGGCCGTCGGCAAAGCCAATCCCACAAGAACCGGCGTGATAACTCGCCGCCAAATCTCCCCAGCCACCCCCGCCTGGCCAACTATCGGTCAGCCAGCCGTCGTTGATGCTGTCGGGGTGTTCATCCACAAACACCCACAAACTTGACGGAGGGGGCCGCCTGATCTCGGAAAGCTTCTGGTAGGTGTAGCAGGGGGGAGTCTGTCGCGTGCCATAGTCCGCATCGAGAACCCCAACAAAAGAGTTCATGGCAACGCTGCGGACGCGAGCCATCGACCGGCCGGCAATCACACATTGATAAATATCGGCAGGACATTTGTAAATCCCAACGCTTTTCGTGTAGGGTCCGATCTTGGCATTCGTCAGGAAAACCGTGTTGGTATTGTCCGTGGTGCCGGGGCTCCAATCCAGCCAGCCATCCACCCACCCACCCCGGCTCTGGCTGCCGCTGGCATTGGGCGGCACCCTGTCCTGGCTGTCGTCTGCGTACATGATCCAGGCCAGGGTCAGTTGCTTTTGATTGGACATGCACATGATGGCCTGGGCTTTCACCTTGGCCCCGCTCAAGGCCGGCAGCAACAGCGCCGCAAGAATCGCAATGATGGCGATAACGACGAGCAACTCGATCAGGGTAAAGCCACAGGCCCCAGCAGACGGTCGGTTCGACTGGTGCGCCGCAACGACGGCTGAAAGGCTCCTGGTGCTTTTCATGTTATACCAATTCTGACCAAACGAGTCTCTCAATTTACCTCAACCATCACACTTCCGCGAATCGAAGGTGGCAGTCTCTGTAACAGAGCATTCCATCATTGCAGGCATAGTTGGCCGAGGGTCGTGGGCGGGACGCGGCAACCGCCGCGCCCCTCCTGAATTGGTTACCGCACGAGGCGGATAAAGAGCGGGCCCGCGCCGATCGGCAAAGTGACCGGCGGGGCAATGTTCCCCGTCGTGGCGTTAGCCCAGGTTCCCGACGTCAGGGGCGACTTCGTCTGCACCGTGAAAAGGCCGTCATCGGCGTTCCAAGAGAGGGTCACGTGACTGCTGTCCGGCTTGGTAATGCTCAGGGTCGGCCGCGGCGCCGCCACCGGCGCCGGGTGACTTATGACGGTATAAACCGTCGTCTCATTCGGTGTGTTGGGACCAGCCGTAGCACTGTTGGTGCTGTTAATCGTGCCTTTGGCCGCGATGCAGATTTGGCGCGTGTTCATCGCCACGTAAGGGTTCTCTGTCAAGAAGCCCAGCACGTTTGTGGGGCTCTCGTCATGGTTCACAAACGGATAGAACGAGTGACTGAACCAATTGAAGTTGGCGCCGTCAAACTGCGCCACCCGCGCGGCCACTTGATAGCCGATCGTGCCACCCGCCGTGCTATTTGGCGAATACCCGTAGGCCACGCACACGCGGTTAAGCGCGTCCACCGCAACGGTCGTCCGATCCCTGCCCTCAAGTGCGGGGTCGCCATCGCTCACGATCGCACTGCCAACAAACTGCCCCGTGCGAGTATCCCAAGCAGCCACGCCCACTTCACCTGCTCCGGGGAAGGTACCATTGCCCACTCCGCCGGCTACGAACACATAATAGCTGCGGATATCGCCTCCAATCCGGACTGCGTCTCCACGCCCGTTAGCATCCGAACTGCCCCCGAAGTTCATGCTGCTGCTGACGTTCACGTCGTTCGAAAACGTCAAGCTGCCACTGTTGTTGTAGAAGAGCAGCGAGTTGTGCACGCGGATCACAAACCCGCCTCTGACGGCGCACATGTTGTCAAAAATGTCCTGCGCCTTCGCCAGCGCGGGCCCTTTCACAATCGTCCCATTGGGGTGAATGATTGCAAAGGTGGTGACTTCACCGGCGGGGTCAAGGATTGACGTCTTATCATCAATCATAACCACAATATCTCCGTTGTCCAGGAAGTTGGGCCGGCCGCCGGTGCGTCCCAATTGAGGCTTGTTGCCGGTGTTGACCACGGACCCCACGAAGGGGCCATAAACATAATCCCAGGCGTTGGTGACCGGCGTTTGCGCGAGCGTGACCGGATCCAGGGTGAAGATCTGCTCAGCGGGATAACGATCCGTGCCCGTGTAGATGTCGTTGTTGCCCCAGCGCGAGACTGTCTGGAACGGAAGAAGCTGACCCAGCGAGGTTTCGCACTCAGTAATGAACTTGTTGGCGCCGTAACGCGGGTCACCGGCTACTCGGCCAGGATTGCCATTCTGGCGCGAAAGGTTGAGCTGGCCTTTGAACGGAGTTCCATTGTCAGCGTAGTAAGCGTAATCGACCTTGGCCGGTCCGCCAGCAGCCGGCTGCTTGGCCACGGCATTGTTCTGGTTGGCAGTGGCTATGTTTGCCCAGCTACCGTCGTTGGCAAAGGTGTTGAACTCGATCAGGAAGGTGCTGTCTCCCAAAGAGCTGATGAAAGGCTCCCAATTGCCCAAGACCGAATACGTGCCGCTAGTGCTGTCAACGGGCAGCCTGGCGAGGTTGACGGGTCCATTGGTCATGGTGTTCGCTACGGTGTCATACCAGCAGGGGACATCCCGCACGACATGAGTCAATCCCACCGATTCCGCCCCGCCAGGATACAGGTAGATGGGCATGGCAAAGTCGCTGGTAGCGGTCCGGCCCAGAGCCGTGCCGGCCGGATCCTGGGAATAATTGGCCGTGACGGTCACCTGGCCATTTCCCACATCCGCCTGTCCGGGCAGGGTGATATTGAAGCTGCCCGTATTGGCCACCGGGAAGGAACCGATGTATTTCCTGCCCTGCGGGAAACCGTTGCCCGACAATTCCGCGAGGGCGAACGCCTGGCCGTCAGCCCAGCCTTCCGGATCAAGTTGGTAAACGTCGATAGTGACATTCGTGTAAGGCGCAATGCCTGGAGCAAAGCTTCCCGCCAGGTTCGGGTAAACGCTGTTCGCGCCATCCAAAACGGGGACGATAGGCGCAGTGGTATCCAAGTACGACGAGAAGAAATTGGCGAGCGCAGGCAACAGGTCGCTCGTGCCGTCGGCATAGTTGATGGGTGCCAAGCCGTTGCCCACCATGACATTTCCACGGAGAGACAGCCAGGCGTTAGAACTCGTGACCTCGCTCGATACCGGCTTCGGGTGTTCGATAGAGATGAAGGGAACCACGCCACTGAGCGTGGACGGCGGACTGCCGAAGATGGAGAGCGGCCAGTTATTGTAGAAATGGTTTGCCTGGGCGGCGATCGTTGCCGCACTGCGGCTTGAAGCGAAATCCGAGCCGATGATGAGCTTGGTGTTGCCATTCCCGCTGTTATCCAGGTATAAGCCGCTGAGAAAGAAGGCGTTGTTGGTCCACCGCGTCCCGTCCACCCCAATCCCCCAGGTGTTGCCGGCGATCAGATAGGTCTTGTCGCCGCCCTCATACGCATGAATTACCGTGGGGCTCTGCGAAATTGAAGTTGCCGTCCCCACCGAGCCGCCAATCGGGCCGAAGAGATTGCCTTCGTCGGCATCGTTGATGCCGTCACCATCGGTCCCAAAAACCATCGGCTGAGCGGTAGCCCCGGTATCGCTATAACGGCCAATTTCCACCCGGGCGGGTTGTCCGAAATTCCCATAAACAGCAGCTTGCGAAACACTGAGGTCATACGGCGTCACGCCGTCTGGCAGGACGTCGATGAAGTTGCCAGAAAGACGGGTGCGAATCGCTTCGCCCGCCACATTGATGCCGCCTCCCACAATGACGTTGAACTCGGATCGGGGATTGAGCGAACCAGGGGCCACTCCGATGGTCAGACCCACACTCGGTATCTCGGGCCTGCTAGAATCGTTGATATCGCGATGGCGGGGAAAAACGATTGTATACACGGTGTTTACCACGCCGGCAACCGTCTTGTTCGTCGGATTGACGCCGAACCAGCAGCCGGCCACGTGGCCGTTACGATCGCTGCCCGCATCATACGCCAACCGGTCCAAAACGGACCCATTCAGTCCATAATCATGCGCGAACGCGATACCGTAAACATAGTTGCCGCCACCCAAAAGGCCCGCGAAGTTGTCGGCCAAAAAGGCCACCCCTTTGACCGTGACATTGGTGGAGCGATAAATCCCCAGGAGGGCGGTCTCACCAGCGCCGAAGCCGCCTCGTTCAGCCGACATCGACGTGTTGTTGATCGGCGGGTCGCTGGTAGCCAGCGTGCCGTCGAAACCGGGATAATTCATGCTTCGAGCGTGGCCATTCCGTCCATCGATCACGATTTTAATGTTGGCGTTGTTGGCCGCCGTGATCGGATTGCTGTTGGCCGAAGCGCCCGGCTGCGTATAGCCGTCAATGGTAATCCGGTGCTTCTGGTAAATGAGCGGAAAACCGTTCGCCGGCACCTGGAGGAAATGCGGGCCCGGGCCTGGGATGTTGAAGGCGATGGTATCGCCCGGATTGCAATTAGTGATGGCCCAATAAAAGGTGCCGGTGGCACCGATGTTACTCACCCCGTCATCTTTGACGGTGACCGTGACGGTTGCCGCATTTGCAGCGACAACGAGCGACAGGAGAACTGAGCCTGAGAGGATTGAACACGTTAACTTCTTCATGCGAATTAATTCCCTAATTGTGTTTTTGACGGCCTGGGTCTGATTATACCTCATCGCGGAGTTGGAGTCAAAAAATAATCCAGGTGTTTACTGAATGTTATTCAGCCACCTCCAACGTTCCCGCCCCCGGAGCCCTACGCCGCTCACCTTCGACGAGCCGAAAGCCGGCCAAAACCGCAAGCAGCGAAGCGCAGGCATGGCACATAGCAATCGGCTGTTACCGAAGTCTAACGAAAGCCTTGCTGCTGGCGCTGTGAGGCGGGCGATCGACGCGCGGGATCAGTCCATGAGCTTTCTCTTTCATTTCACTCTATATAGGTCCACAAAACCTGTTACATGAGTAACAAGCCTTCCAGTGCAGTCACTGGATGTTGGCTGTTGGATGTTCCTACCGCTCAATGAGATCGGGGCGCTCTCTCCTCCGCTCCACCCCCCCCTTCGGTGGCGACGCGGTTGCGGAATTGCGGCCTATGGGTGCGTCAGAGCCTCTTTCTTCGAAGGAGCACTTGTCACCGCGCGAAGCCCTGCGTTGCCTGCACACGGAAGCCCGGCTGACTCCAGGCCAGGCTCAGCAATACCTCACCGAAGTGTATGATGAGCGGCTCGCCGATCAGCATGATTCCCTTGGACACCAACTGTGGAACAAGCGAGTCTTTGCAGTTTATATCGTTTGCCCTTGCGTGATCTGAGTGTTAGCCGATGCTGTCAACACTGTTATGAAGACCGTTTCTGTCAGTGAGTTTTACCACAATGCCGGCTTGGTGGATGGCTTGCCTCAAGGCCAACAACTGGTCGTCACCGCCAACGGAAAGCCCAAGTTCGTCGTGAGCCGGAGCCGGAGACCAATCATGACGCGCAAACTGGCAGAAGCGCGCGCGGTCGGCGGCGTCGGCACTGCCAAATTCGACGGCACCGCCTTTCTCGGGTCGCTCAAGAAATGAGGTTGTACGCGGATACTTCGTGGTTGCGAGAGAATGTTAGTCCGCGCGATGGATCTGTTCCATGTCGCGATCGCTATCGAGGTAGCGGCCGAAGCATTGCTTTCATTCGATGACGACCAAATCGCTCTCGCCGAAGCTGCGGGCCTTGCGGTGCTAAAGCTGCCCCGGAAGCAACGTTAAGCGCAGCGCGGCAAAGCCGCAGCCGAGCAACGAAAGCAGACAGGAAGATGCACGGCAATTCCCTAGCGGTTAGCTAGCGTATATCTGCCGCACAGATGGCGAGCAGCTAGCCGGTACCTATACGGTACCTAATGAGTACCTAACGGGTACCTATACAGTACCTATCCAACATGCGGCGAATGCGTGAAAATCACGCATGGTTGAGCGCCAGGTGGTTCGAGGCGAGGTCGCTGGGCGGGCGGCGGCCAGCTACGCTGTGCGGGCGTAAGGGAGCGACCAGGGCTTGCGGTATTCCGCGGTGACGAGTTTGTTGGCCTCCGGGTCGGCGAGGATACGCTCGTTGAGCGGGTCCCAAATCACCTTACGGCCGGTGCGATAGGCGATACTGCCGAGGTGGGCAACGGTCGAGACGTGGTGGCCGATGTCGAGATTGAGCACCGGCTGCTGGCGTGACTTCACGCAATCCAGGAAATTGCGCACATGGGCCGGGCGCGGATCGGGGCTGCCGGGCTTCCGCAGGTTGTCGAGGTTGGCTCGCTTCCGCTCCGTGCGGATCTCATAGCCTTCGTCGTTGAGGATGATATTGCCTTCGCTGCCGCTCCATTCGATGCCCCAGGAACGGTTGTAAAGGCCATTGTTCAGACCGGCTTTGTGTTCCCAGATCAGGGTGTAGTCTGGGAACTCATACATGGTCACCTGGGAGTCCGGGGTCTCGGAGTTGTCATCCAAGACGAACTTGCCGCCGCAGGAATAAGCGCTCTTGGGCTCGTCCGGGCCCGTGCCCATGAGCATCATGTTGATGAGGTGCACGCCCCAGTCGGTCATCAGGCCGCCCGCGTAATCCCAGAACCACCGGAAGTTGAAGTGAAAGCGGTTGGGGTTGAAGGCGTGCTGCGGCGCGGGGCCAAGCCACATATCGTAATCCACTCCGGCCGGGGACGGGCAGTCGGCAGGCTTGCCAATGCTGGGCAGCCAATCGAGATAGGCCCAGCCGCGAACGATGCTGACCTTGCCCAACTTGCCGGAGCGGATGAGGTCGGTGGCCTCCACGATGTGCTTGCAACTGCGCCATTGGGAACCCATCTGCACGACGCGCTGATGGCGCTTGGCCGCTTCGAGCATGGCGCGGCCTTCGCCAATGGTCTTGGCCAGCGGCTTCTCGACATACACATCCTTCCCGGCCTGACAAGCGAGCACCGTGGGTATGGCATGCCAGTGGTCAGGTGTGGCAATCAGCACCACGTCCACGTCCTTGCGGTCGAGGACGCGGCGGAAGTCCTTCACCGTGTCCGGTGTCTTGCCGCGCTTCTTGTTGCAGATCTCGACCCCCTTGGCGAGCCGCTCATCGTCCACGTCACAGATGACGGCGCAATCGACTTCGGGATTGAGGAAGAAGCACTGAAGGTCGCCCTGGCCCATGGCGCCGCAGCCGATGAGCCCGAGGCGGACCTTCGAGTTGGGCCCGGGCTCGGCAGCATACGCGCGGCTGACCCACGCGGGAGCCAAGCCGCTCAATGCCAAGGGCGCCAGGCCGCCGGCCACCGCGGATTTGCGCAGGAATGTGCGACGCGAGAGGGGCTTCATCAGAGTCATAACGTGCTTTTGTAGAAGCGTTTCATCGGCAACAGCCTGCCTGTTGCGAGCGGCGCGAGACAATGACGCATTCGCGTCACAGGATCGCTTACTCGCGAAGGTAGCCGGTTTGGGTGAGGATTTCCCGCCACCTGGCGGCGGTGCGGTCCAGGGCGGCCTTGGGTGTGGTTTGGCCGCGGATGGCTCGAAGGATTTCGGTGTCGAGGTAGTCCGAAAGCTCTTGCGAGGGAGCAATGCGGAAGCGGACCTCGTTCCCCGCCAGCCCCGTAAGCAGTTGGGAGTGGTAGAAGATCCGCCGTTCGCACTCCGGGTCGGAGTAAGTGGAGAGGCGAGGGGAGCCTTTGCCGTATTCGAGGAGCAAGCGCTTGGTATTGGCCGGGCTGACGAAGAAGCTGATCCATTGGCGCGCGGCGTCGGGATCTTTGCAGGCGGGATTGATGCTCAGACACCAGGAACTAAGCTGGGGCCTGCCGCCCGGGATCACTGCCGCGCCGATCTTGCCCGCGATCTTGCAGCGGTTGGTATCAGACAGCATGGGCCAAATGAGGCTGGGCCAGCCCATCAACATCGCGCCGCGGCCCTGCGCGAACGCGAGGTGGGCGTCCGTGCTGCTATCCTCGGAGCGCGGCGGCGCATGTTTGTACATCTCGACCAGCAGCGTCAGGCTTTGGACGCCCGCCTCGGAATTGAGCACCGGCACCCATTGGTCGTCCACCAGGCGGCCGCCCATCCCATACAGAATGCCCGACCAGATCGTGTAGCATTGCTCGCGTCCCATCACGAGGTTGCCATACATCGTCTCGGAGTTCAGGAACCGGGCGATCTCGACGTATTCCTGCCACGTCTTGGGAGGCTGAAGCGGACGGCCCGTCTGCCTCTGGAACTCCGCCGAGCGCGCGGCGAAAACATCGGTCCGGTACAACAGCGTGATCACATCGCAAGCCATGGGCAGGCCGTAAACGCGGTCACCCCAGCTGCCACAGTTGCTTCTGACGGTGGGGATGAAATCCTCAAGGTTGGCGGTCAGGCCCGGGGCAACTTCATCCAGCGGGCGCAGATGCGGAAAGAGTTCGCCTTCCCACTGATAGGCGATTTGCAGGACGTCGTAGTTGCCGGCGCGGGTCAGCAGGTCCGTTAATTCCTTCTCGCGCAGGCTCAGCAGCGAAGCCTCGACCACCACCACATGAATGCCGGTCTGCCGCTCGAATTCGGCGGCCAGCGCGCGCGCTGCCTCGCCATAGCCGCCCACGCCGTGGATCGAGCTGATCTGGCGCCGGGGCGGCGGCGCCTTGCGCTCGCAGCCGGTTACCAACAACCCCGCCATGAAAAGCAGCAGCGCCTCCCGCCAAACCCTCCGGGGCAATGCCAAGCCGGGTCTGCTCATACGGAGTGCAGGATGCCCTCAGAGACGGCTTTGGCCACGGCGCCACCGCGCGTGTGGACCTGGAGTTTGCCGTAAATGCTCCGGAGATGGTTATCAACGGTGTGGTAGCTCAAGCTGAGCCGGTCAGCGATCTCCTTCTTGATCAGCCCCTGGACCATCAATTCCAGCACCTCCCGTTCGCGTGAGGAGAGGCCGTACTCCTGCGGGCTGGGCGCCGCGCGGGAAGCAAACATTTTCAGCACCAGCCGCGCCACTCGCGGGTTGATAGGAGAGCCGCCGTCCAGCACTTCGTGCACGGCGCCGGCAATGGCCTCTTCGTCCGTATTCTTGAGCAGGTAACCGGAGGCCCCGGCGCAGATTGCGTTGAAGACCTTCTCCTGATCTTCAAATACGGTCAGAATGATGATGTGAGTTTCCGGGGCCAGGGCCTTGAGGTGGGGGATGCCTTCGATGCCATTCATGCCGGGCAGGCCGATGTCGAGTAGCACGACATCCGGCGCGGGCTTGGTCTTGAGCGCGGCCAAGGCTTCCTCGCAGGAAGCAAAGGCGCAGGGGCAAAGCAGCGTCGCCGACCGGTTGAGAACCCGGGCCAGGACGCGCCGCGAATCCGCGTGGTCCTCAATGAGCCACACGACTGGCTTGGCGGGCGCCGCAGCACTCTTCATTCAGGCCAGCATGTTTCTTTTAAGCGGGTTAGGCAAGCCTGCCGGGTGAGCCGGACGCTTGAGGCTGCGAAAACAGCGGAATCCTTCGAAGCTCCATCGTAACTCCATCGTAACTCCATCGAAGTACCGTCGTAACATAGCGCCTGCAACAGGCCACCAATACCGGAGCAACAGGCTCGCATCAGGCGTTGGACTCCGGGATATGAGCGGGCTTGAGAGAGGGCAGTCACGCGCTACGCTTCCGACCTCGAAGCCGATGAGCAAGCCCGGCGCGCGGGCTAAGGCTTGCGGGCGATCAGGACCAGCGTGGTGCCCTGGCCAGGCTGGCTCTCAATCTCCAGCGTCGCGCCCATCTTCACGGCGCGGGCGCGCAGGTTCTTAAGGCCGTTGCCGGCGGTTTCCGCCGTTGGATCAAACCCGACCCCGTTGTCACGAAGCATGAATCGCCATTGGCCAAGACGCTCTTCGAGCCGGACCTCGACCTGGGTGGCCCGGGCGTGTTTGGCGATATTCGTCAGGGCTTCCTTGAACAGGAAGAAGAGGTTCTGGCGAAAATCGGGCGGGAGCTTCCGGGCGAGGTCGATTCCCTCGCACGTGAGCCGATACTCAGTCCCGCCAAGCATTGTGCCGGCGGCATCCTTCATCCGCAGCACAAGGTCTTGCAAGCTGTCGAAGGCAGGGTTGATCAGCCAGATAATGTCCCGGATGGAGTTCGAGGTTTGCACGGCAATGCGGTGAATCTCATTGGCGTCCTGCTGGCCTTCGGAACTCAGGGCCCCATGCTGGGCGAGCATGCGGCTCAACAGAGTGATGCTCCAGAGGCTCGATCCGACGTCATCATGCAGGTCGCTGGCGATTCTGACGCGCAACCGCTCGATCTCCCGCCGCCGATTCTGTCCAAGACGATACAGGCCGCCCAGGGCGCCCACGACGGCACCGGCCGTTGCCAGCCGGAACCAATTGGTCTGCCACCAGAACGGAATGACGACGATAGCTATGCTGGCCCCGTCCTCATTCCAGACGCCGTCGTTATTGCGGGCCAGGACGCGGAACCTGTATTTGCCCGGCGGGACCTTCGGGTAACGCGCAGTGCGGCTGGCGCTGACCTCGCTCCAATCGCGGTCGAACCCTTCGAGTTGATAGCGGAAGAGGACCTTTCCCGGCGCGGTGAAACCCAAGGCGGTGTACTGGAACTGAAGGCTCTCCTTCCCCGGCGCGACGCGGACCGCGCCGTTGAGGGGCACATCCTCGTTCTCCACGAGCACATGCTCGATGACCACCGGCGGCGGCAAGGTGTTCCACCGCGATCCGCGCCGCTGCACGGCCACCTGGCCCTTGGTCGTGGAGAACCAAAACCAGCCTCCGCCCGCCCGGTTGGGGCCGGACAGGGCCTCGGGCAGGCACTGCAAGCCCGGCAAGCCATCTTCCCTGCCGTAAGACACCACGTCGAGGAAACCGGTCCGCCCTTCGGCGCAGGCCTTGAGCTGGTCCTTGCGGGCGCGGAAGATTCCGCTACCGCAACCGAGCCACAGATTTCCTTCGTCGTCGCTCCGCAATTGCAGGATCGGTTCGCCAGGAAGGCCCCCTTTCCCCGTGAAGGCCGTGACACGCCCTTCTTTAATCCGGCATAGCCCTTTGGCTGTGCCGATCCAGAGCGAGCCGTCCCGGTCGGCATGGAGGGAGCGGATTTCACCGCTCGGCAGCCCATTGGTTTCGGTGTAGGCGATGAACCGCCCTTGAGTGAGCTGATAGAGACCATCCCCGGTGGTCCCGATCCAGAGGCTGCCTTGNNGCACCACGGCTGCATTGCAGCAAGCCGTCGCCGTGCGTCCCAATCCAGACCTCGCCCGCGTGATTACCGCATACAGCCCGGACGGCTAACCCGTCCGGCAGCGGCAAGCGTTCGAGCAAAGTGAGCTGACCGTTCTGGCAGCCGTAGAGACCCTTGTCGCCAGCCAGGAGCCGCAATTCCCCCTCACCCGTCTCAAAAAGGCAGGGTGCCCACCCCCGGCCCAGACCTTCCGGGAGTGGAATCAAGCGCAGTTGCCTTCGTTTGAGGCGCTGCAACCCATCCGCCGCCGTGCCCACCCACAGGTTGCCCTCGCAATCATCGAGCAGCGCCGTCACCGCGCTCGGGAAGCGCCAGACTTTTTGCGCGCCCAGGGTGTTGGTCGCGCCCGGAGCCACTCGCCAAACGTCTCCTGCGCTTGTGCCGAACCAAATCTCCCGGTCCGCGCGTTCGACCAGGCAGAGCGGACTGGCTGAGGACAGCATTACGGGCGGGCCTGTGCCCTTCGCGCCGTCGGCGGGCAGCCGAAAGAGTCCCGCCTCCCCACCGGCCCAGAGATGCCCTTCAGTATCCCCGTGCAGGCAATAGAAGGCGATGCGCACCAATTCCAAACCCGGCGTTTCATACGGCTCAATCCGCTCGTGGCGGAACTGGTACAGGCCTTTGCGGGTGACAAAGAGCATGGGAGAACGTTGCGGCTGGCAGAGGGCATAAACCGGGTTGTCCGGCAATGCCTCCGTCTGGAAGAAACCTTCGGCGCGTCCAGCGCTTGAGCGATTGAGACCCAAATCAGTCCCAACCCAAAGCTCGCCCGACGTGCCCTCTCCGACACACAGAACGGTGTCGGAAGATAGGCCTTCGCTCACGGAAAGCGAGGTGAACCGGCCCTTGTCGTAGCGGGCCAGGCCACCCTCCGCAGTGCCAATCCAAAGGGCGCCCTGCGCGTCCTTGTGCAGGCAGAGTATCCGGTTGCTTTTCAGGCCGGGCAACTCCGCGCCCCGGAAAACCGTGAAGCGGACACCGTCGAAACGAGCCAGCCCGTTCGAGGTCCCCAGCCAGAGGTAACCATCCCTCGTCTGCGCCAGGGCAGTGACTGAATTGTGCGGCAGCCCCGCCTCGGTCTGCCACACCTCGGCAACGAAATCGCTTGCGTCGAAAGAAGCCTGTGCGGGTACCGGCGAGAGAAGGGCGAGCAGACAAAGCCCAGGCAGAACGACGGGGCACGCGGCGCGCCAGTCAGCAACCAACCCTCTCAACAGACCGAACATCGCCAACATTACGTGCGAGCAGGGCGCTGAAAGACAAGGCTAAACCGCCCGGCACAAGTCCTGAGGGAGCATGTCATGTCGCGCTTTTCCCTGACGCGAACACGTCATTGCTGGAACGCCACGCCACGGGTAGGCTGGTCGCTGTCATATTATAATGCGATGATACCACCATCTCGTAACTCAGAATGCTCTCGGCATGCATTTCCCGGCAGGACCACCGCGAGGGAACAATCTCCGCTTTGTGGTAATGCCTCCCGAACGGGTGCCCGCCCGGCATTCACGCTCATTGAGCTGCTGGTGGTCATCGCGATCATCGCCATCCTTGCCGGCATGCTGTTGCCGGCGCTGGCCAAGGCCAAGGACAAGGGGCGGTCAACGTTCTGCGCGAACAACGAGCGCCAGATGATTCTAGCGGCGCTGATGTACGAAGACGATTACAAGGTTCTCCCCCTCGGATATCCCAGCCCGACGATGACCTGGGACACGATCTGGTATCGCGTCTTGCCGACATATATGGGCCGGAAGTTCTCCGCTAACATCCAGACGAACCGAATTTTCATGTGCCCATCCAGCCCCGGTGGCGGTTATTTCGGCTGGCTTTGTTATGCGCAGAACTACGAGGTCAACGGCGGGCAGGCGGACATGAGCCTGCGGCAGATTCAAAGGCCGGCGCAGACGATCATGTATGGGGAAACCCAAGGCTATGATGCGCTGCTTTATCCAGACATCCACGCCATCGCCAACGTCTGTTATCGTCACAGCAGCGGCGACGAACATAGCGTGGTTTACGACATGTACACGGGGATCAGGAGCGCGAATCGGAAGAAGGGCCGGGCCAACGGCTCCTTCCTGGACGGCCATATCGAGTCGTTCAAGAGCGCGTCCACGAACATCTTCGATGTGACCAAGTCCTACTAGTATCTTGACAGCCTAAACAAGTTACATGAGTTACATCGTTACAAAGCACCGGTGGCGCTGGCCGCTCATGTATCTCATGTAACAATGTAACTTTGTAACCTTACTTGCCGGAAGGCTGGTGCGGGCAAACAACTATGATGTATTTCCTTTTCCTGGCGCTGGCGCTGGCGGTGGCAGGTGTTGGCTGGAGTCTCCGCGAACGCTCCGCGCTGTGGGGTCAGGGCCTCATTATCGTGGGCTGCGTCGGTTGCCTTGCCGCGATTGGTTGGCAGGTTCGCCAAACGCTGTTGCCGGCCGACGCCAAACCACCCAACCGCGCCCATGCCGTGATTGGCTTCTTCCTGGCCAACCAGACCCAGCGCGAGATCGCCGGGCAGAGCGGGACCGTGGTACTGATTCTGCCTCCCACCAGCGCTCTGGCTGCGGAGACGGCGGAGACCTACGCCAACTCATTCCGGGCGCCGTTGCTCCGTGGGCATCCGGAGTGGGAGGTCCAGGTCGCCAACCTCGAAGCACCGGCCAGGGAAGCGAAGGCGGGGACGATTCCCTTGGCGGCCTTCAAGCAGGTGGTAGCGAAGTATCCCAAAGCGCTGGCATTTGTCTGCATCGCCGGCGTGCCGGTGGGTATTGAGACGCTCTTCCCGCCCGACCTGGCAACGGTTCCGCCACTGTTTGTCTTTGATGCGAGAGGCACCACAAACTGGGTGCCGGCGCTGGTGCAACACCGGATTCGCTCGGTTATCGTCCCGCGTCCGGATGTAGATCTGGCGGCGATGGGTGGCATCGCGGGTATGCCGGGGGAAATCTTCGATCAGCTCTACTATCTCGCGACGGCGGAAACCGCGGAACAAGTCGCGGCGAAAATGGCCGCAAGTCCAGCGCCTGCGCGTCGCTGAGAGATTGTAAGCGGGACCAGCCCCGGGAGTTAAAGGTTGGGCGCGGTCAGGGCCAGGCGGATATAATCCTTGTCATTTGGATTCCACGGCAAGCCGTTGCATGGATTGTTATCAGGCGAACCGCGTTGGGAGATCGAATCATCCGCCGAATATTTGGCATTCCAGTGCCGCAGTTCCTGCCCCTTCCATGCAAACGTCTGGGCGTGGCCGTCCATGAAGAAGAGATTGCCGGAGCAATTCTGTCCGATTCGCAACCGCCGCGCGCCTTTTTTTGCGTTCATTTGATTTCTCGGCTTGCGCATGGCGGGTCGTTCTCTAAATTGATCGTCTCTGTGGGCGTCGGCCCCAACGAGGTCCGGCGGAATGGTCAGTGATATATTATGAAAGAGTATCAACCTGGTGACATTCGTAACTTCGCAATCGTAGGCCACGCATCCTGTGGAAAATCCATGCTCAGTGAAGCCATGCTGGCTTGCGCCGGCGTGATCAACCGCATGGGGACCATCGCCGCCGGCTCAACCGTCTCGGACTATCACGAGAGCGAGCAACACCGGCAGATCTCCGTCTCCACCACGCTCATGCACCTGGATTGGCAGGACAAGAAGTTCAACCTCCTGGACTGCCCGGGCTATGCGGATTTCATCAGCGAAGCAATGGGGGCGCTGCGCGTGAGCGACCTGGCGGTGGTCGTGGTGCACGCCAACCACGGCACGGGTGTCGGCACCGACACAGTTTGGAAATGCGCAACCGCGAACGGCATCCCGAAGGTCGTCGTCTTGAATGCGTTCGACCGGGAAGAGACGGATTTCGACAAGGCGCTGGCCCAGATCCGCGAGCATTTCGGCGACCGCGTTTTCCCGGTGACCCTGCCGATCAATGCCGGGCCCGGCTTCAACCAGGTGCTCGACGTGCCGCGTAATGAGGTCATTACCTACGCAACGGACAAGAGCGGGAAGTTCACGGAAGCGCCGCCCACCGGTGTTTTGGCCGAGAAGGCGAAACAGTTGCATGGCCAGCTCATTGAATACATCGCCGAGTCCGACGATGCGCTGATGGAGAAGTATTTCGCCCAGGGGCTGACCGAGGAGGAGATGCGCGCCGGCCTGCATGCGGCCATCCAGAAGCAGGTGTTCGTACCGCTGTTCTGCACGGCGGCAGAAACCAATATCGGCGTGGCACGGCTGATGGATTTTATCGCCAAGTACGGCTCGTCGCCGGTGGACCGCCCCAAGGTGGAAGCCGTCGATGCGGAAGGCAATAAGGGGGAACTGCTCCTGACCAGTCCCGACCCGGTGCTCTACGTCTTCAAGACGATGAGCGAGGCGCAGTTCGGCGAGCTGTCGTTCTTCCGCGTCTATTCGGGCACCGTGAAGTTTGGCAGCGAACTCCACAACACCGCTCGCCGCAGCACGGAGAAGATCGGCCAGATCTACCTGCTCAATGGCAAAACCCGCACCAGCGTGCCCACGCTCAGCGCCGGAGATATCGGCGCCGTCGTGAAGCTCAAGGACACTCACACCGGCAATACCTTGTGCGGCGGCAAGAAGCTGGTGACCCTGCCCGCCGTCGCGTATCCCAAGCCGAACATCCATGCCTCCCTCAAGAGCAGCGTCAAAGGCGAGGAAGACAAGGTCGCGTCTGGCCTGGCCGCGCTGCACCATGAAGACCCGACCTTTCTTTACATGGTGGACTCCGAACTGCGCCAGACCATTGTGTCCGCGCAAGGCGAGCTGCATCTGGAAGTGATCGCCGACGCCCTTCGCCGCCGTTACAACGTGCATGTGGAGCTGACCGAACCGCGCGTGCGGTATCGCGAGACCATCAAGGCCAAGGGCGACTCCAAGTATCGTCACAAGAAACAGACTGGCGGCGCCGGGCAATTTGCCGAGGTCTGGATGCGGATCGAGCCCAAGCCGCGGGACACCGGGGTGGAATTCACCAACTCCCTGGTCGGCCAGAACGTGGATCGCACGTTCGTGCCCTCCGTGGAGAAGGGGGTCATGAAGGCGTGCGAGGAAGGCATCCTGGCGAGCTACCGGGTGACCGATGTGAAGATCGACTTCTACGACGGCAAGATGCATCCGGTGGACTCCAAGGACATCGCGTTCCAGGTGGCCGGTTATTTCGCCTTCAAGGAAGCGTTCACCGCGGCGCGGCCCACGTTGCTCGAACCGATCAACCTGGTGGAAATCACCATCCCGGATGATTGCATGGGCAAGGTGATGGGCGACCTGTCCAGCCGGCGAGGCAAGATCCAGGGCATGGATATGGAGGGCGGGTTCCAGATGATCAAGGCGCTGGTTCCAGCCAAGGAACTCTATCGCTACTCCAGCACCCTGCGCTCGCTGACCGGCGGGCGCGGCCTGCACGCAGAGACCTTCAGCCACTACGAAGAAATGCCGCGCGAGGCGGAGCAGAAGGTCGTCGAGGAAAGCAAGCGAGCTAAACAGGCGCAGCAAGCGGAGTCGTGATCAAACTCCCCGCGGGAGTTCGACACACCGCATGGACCGCGATTGAAGGGCAGCTTTCTCAAGCTGAGATTATCCCTTCAAACGACCGGCCCCGTCTGCTAACCTTGCCGTCATGAATGGCATGCTTCGTCTCTCAATCACCTCCCCTGCTCTGCTGCTGATCGCGGTCCTCCTGCTTGCGGCCCCAAGCAGCCACGCTCAACCGTCAACCGCAGACGCCTTTGAGCAGAACCGGAAGCTGGGTCGCGGCGTCAACATACTTGGTTACGATCCCATCTGGCGCTCGCGCGACCAGGCCCGGTTCCAGGCCAAGCATTTCCGCCTGCTCAAGGAAGCCGGATTCAACTCCGTGCGCATCAACTTGCAGCCGTTCCGCCGAATGACTCCGGCGAACGATTATGCGCTGGATGAATCCTGGTTTGCGGTGCTCGACTGGGCGGTCGAGCAGGCGCGGGCGCAGGACCTGCTGGTGATTCTTGACCTGCATGAATACAATTCGCTAGGCGCTGACCCGGCCACCAACAAAGTGAAGTTCCTCGCTTTCTGGCGGCAGCTCTCCGCCCATTGCCGGCAGGCGCCGGAGAGCGTGCTCTTTGAAATCCTCAATGAGCCCTCGCGCAAACTCACCCCGCCGCTCTGGAACGAATACCTGGCCGAAGCGCTGGCCATCATTCGCGCCAACAACCCGACCCGCGCCGTCATCGTCGGGCCGGCTTTCTGGAACTCGATAGACCATCTGGCTGAGCTGGAGCTGCCGGCGACGGACCGCCATCTCATTGTGACGATCCACTACTACACACCGATGGATTTCACGCACCAGGGCGCCGCGTGGGCGGAGCGTAAGGACAAGCTGGGCGTTGATTGGCTGGGCACCGAAAAGGACCTCGGCGTGCTGAAGAGCGACTTCGACAAGGCCGCCGCCTGGGCCAAACAACACGACCGCCCGCTGTTCCTCGGCGAGTTCGGCGCGTATGACAAGGCCCCGATGGAATCGCGGGCGCGCTACCTTTCCAGCGTCGCGCGGGCCGCCGAACAACGCGGTTGGAGCTGGGCGTATTGGCAGTTCGACAGCGACTTCATCCTTTACGACATCAGCCGTGATGCCTGGATCGAGCCCATCCGGCGCGCCTTGATCCCTGTCGCCGAACTGCCGGCCCCCGCGCCCGGCCGGGCAGCGCCGAAATGATCCTCAGCCTGCGGGCGGGCGGGTGGAGAAAGCCAAGGCGAAGTAGTGTCTGATTACCGAGCTGAGCGACGGTGGCGGCGCGATTTGTTGGCACGGGCTATGCGGACAAGGGAACATCAATGAAAACCAAACCAATGCTATGAAAACGTTATTGCGAGATATCGCGACCCGCCAATACTTCCAGTCATTGGACAAGTGGACGCCCGATGCCGACGAGGCTCATGACTTCGGATTAATCGCCCGGGCCGTGAGATTCGCCCATAAAGCGAGTCTTACGGGCCTGGAACTGATTCTTTCTCTGGATAGCCCCGAGGAGGCTGCCGCCCTTCCATTCGACATGTTCCGACTCAGGTGGTCGCACCCGAAGTGCCGGTAGGCGCAAAAGCCGTTTCCTCTGGCCCAGGCGGGGCTCTTGCACTAGCCTCGGGCCATGAGAGTTTTGCTGGTGACAGGTCTGGCGCTTGTTTGGCTGGCGACCGCACAGGCGGGCGAACTGAAGCCCATCGCCGCCACGGTCGGCAAGGAATTCAGGATCACGCTGCAATGCAACCCCACCACGGGATACCAGTGGGTGCTCGCCAAGGCCCCTGATGAGAAATTGGCCAAGCTGTTGCGCAGCGATTACAAGCGGCCAAACTCGGAACTGGCCGGAGCCGGCGGTGAGATGGTGTGGACGTTCCGGGCGTTGGCCGAAGGCAAGACGCAGATGGAACTCGACTATGTCCGCTCGTGGGAGAAAGGCGTGAAACCGGCCCAGACTACGAACTTCGTGGTTGTCATCAAGGCGTCGAAGGCCTCCGCCAAAGCCAAAACCTCTGCGCCCGGCACTTGAGTTTGGCCGCTGGGGGGAACAATGTCGCAGAATGAGGCAACCGGGGCGAATCCCCCCGCCGATCATCATCCGCCTGTGCGCATCTCGATCGTAACCCCGAGCTACCGCCGTTCGGCCTGGCTGAAGCTTTGCATCGCCTCCGTAGCCGACCAGGGAGGCGGGGTCGAGCACATCGTTCAGGATGCCGGTTCGGATGACGGCACGCTCGATTGGCTGCCCCGCGACCCGCGCGTGAAGGCGTTTGTCGAAAAGGACCAGGGCATGTATGACGGCGTCAACCGCGGTCTGCGCCGGGCGGAGGGGGACATCCTCGCCTACCTGAACTGCGACGAGCAATACCTGCCCAGCGCGCTCTTGGCTGTGGCGGGGTTCTTCGAGCGGCATCCGAAGACCGACGTGCTGTTCGGGGATGTGGTGATGATCGATCCCGAGGGGCGTTACCTCTACCACCGCAAGATGCAGCCGCCGCTCAAATACCACACCTGGACCTGCCATCTGTCCACGCTGAGCTGCGCGATGTTCTTTCGCCGGCGCGTCGTCTTTGATTACGGCTTGCTTTTCGATCCACGCTTGCGCGACGTAGGGGATGGCGAGTGGATGGTCCGCTTGCTGCAACGCGGCGTGCGTATGGCGGCGTTCGGGCAATGCACCTCCGCGTTCACCTGCACGGGGGTCAACATGAGCGCCGGTCCGAACGCGCGCCGGGAGGCCCGGGAACTATTCCAGAGCGCGCCTCTCTGGGCACGAGCACTCAAACCGCTGTTCGTGCTGCAGCACCGGCTGCGGCGGTTGGCGGGGGGAATGTATTCCCAGCCGCCGTTTGCCTACGAGGTCTTCACGCTGGCCAACCCCGACCGACGGCAGCGCTACGAAGTCACCCGGCCCACCTTCCGGGCTCCGGCTTAGTCCGGTTGCTGCGTCTTGTATGAAACGGCGGCCTTGTTGATATCGTATGTCCCCGCAAGCACGGCTTCAATCACCTCTTCCTTCAGTGACATCGGGTGGCCGATCCAGGCGACGATGCCTTTAGTGTCCACCAGGAACGCGCTCGGGATGCCATCGCGGCCCGCGGCTTCCATCCAGGTCTTGGCCATCCGGCCCTTCTTGTCGTCGGTCTTGTCGTCGAGGGCGACGCGATAGGTCATCTTTTCCCCCATCTTCTTAATGAACGGCTCCACCAGGGCGTCGTCCCGCTCCCAGCAATCCTGGCCGATGACGACCAAGCCCTTATCCTTGAACTTGTTATAGGTCTCGTTGAGGTGCGGAATCGAGGCGCGGCACGGCGGACACCACGTGGCCCAGAACTCGACGATATAGGCTTTGCCCTTTTCGAACTCCTTCACCGGCTCGCCCTGCACCCATTTGCCCGGCGCCAATTTCGGCGCGGGATCACCCACTTTAAGGCTTGGCGCGGCGGCGGAGACGAGCGTCATGCCCGCGACCAGAGCCCACGCCGCACTCGACCATTTCAATAATGATATTCTCATACCAATGAGCTTACACCATAGCGGGCCGAAAGTCGCACCGGCAAAGGTAGGTATTCGCCCCAGTCGAGAGGAACCCCTGCGGAAGAAGACCACCGATGGACACAGATAAACACAGGTGAAAACTACTCCACACGACGCTCTTCCACGGCGATGCCAGACCGCCGCTCGGCCCGCCATGAGCAAGCGCTGGAGGATTCGAGCCCCAGGTCCATCGGGGCCATTAGGCTCGCCACGCCAGCGCGAAAACTAGAGCAACAATCGAGCAACAATCGAGCAACAATCGAGCAACAATCGAGGAACAAGCGAAAGCAGCATGCGACCAGCTCCCTATCTCCACGCCTGCGCCACGCCACCCAGCCGCCTCCTTCCGGCTCCCCGAGGCAGCCCATTGAGGACTGCCCCGGCCCAAGTCAACGTATGCAGATCGCCGCCCCGGCTGGCGCGGCTTGGAAGGGCCCGCGCGGCCGGCTGCAGGTGTGCTTGGAGCTATGCCCGCCGCTCGCGGATCTCGGCCAGGATAGCCGCCGCGACTTCCGACTTCGGCTTCGCCCCCAGGCTGCCTTTGCCGTGCACACGGACGCTGACGGCGTTGGCAGCCATGTCGCGCGGGCCGACGACCAGCATGGTGTGGACCTTGGCCAGCTCCGCCTGCTGAATCTTGCCGTTGATCTTGTCGTTGCTGTAATCGCCCTCGGCGCGGACCATGTTCGCCCGCAGCTCCTGCACGATGGCCTTGGCGTAGTTCACCAGCGGTTCGTCCTCGCCAATGGTCAGCACGCGCACCTGCTCGGGCGCCAGCCAGAGCGGGAAGTTGCCCGCATAGTGCTCGATGAGGAAGCCGATGAACCGCTCGTGCGTGCCGAGCGGCGCGCGGTGGATGCACAGCGGCGTCTTCTCCGTGTTATCCTTGTCGCGATAGACGAGCCCGAACTTGCGCGGCACCGCAAAATCGACCTGATTGGTCGCCAGCGTAAATTCACGGCCAATCACGCTCCAGACCTGCACGTCAATCTTCGGACCGTAGAACGCCGCTTCGTTCGCCACCTCGATATAGTTAATGCCCGAAGTCTTGAGGACGTCGCGCACCATGTTCTCGGTCTGGATCCACAGCTCGGGTTCATTGACGTATTTCTTGCCCAAGCCCTCCTTGCCGTGAGTGCTGAAGCGCATGACGTATTTCTCGATGCCGAAGATCTTGAANNTACTTCAGATACATCTCGTTGACCGCATTGAACTCCTGCGCGAACTGCTCGGGCGTGCAGTAAATGTGCGAGTCGTTCATATTGAGCGAGCGCACGCGCATCAGGCCGAACAGCTCGCCCGATTGCTCGTAGCGGTAGCAGGTGCCGTACTCGGCGAGGCGCAGGGGCAGGTCGCGATAGCTGCGGGGCTCCGCCGCAAAGATGCGGTGGTGGTGCGGGCAGTTCATGGCCTTGAGGTAATAGCGCGTCGTGAGCTTATCAATAGCTTCCACGGCCTCGGCTTGTTGCTTGTCCCAATGGGCAATCTTCTCCGCGTCGCCAGTGCCCGCCAGTTCCTGCTTCTGCTGGATGGCGAGCTGAACGCGTGACTCCAGGAAACGCTTGTCCGGGCGGTCTTCCTCCTCCACCAGCTCCATAGGCGGAAACATCGACTCCGCGTAATACGGCAGGTGCCCGGAGGTCTTATACATCTTCTCCTTCGCGATGTGCGGCGTCTTGACGCGCACATAGCCCGCCAGGAACTCGGTCTCCTTCGCCAGCTTCTCCAACTCTTCCACCATCGCGCCGCCTTTGGGCAGCCAGAGCGGCAAGCCGGGTCCGGTGAAGTCGGCATCGATGGTGAACAGCCCCATCTCCTGGCCGATCTTGCGATGGTCGCGGCGCTTGGCCTCTTCGAGCATCTTGAAGTAGGCCTCCAGCTCGGTCTTGTTCTTGAACGCGGTGCCGTAGATGCGCTGGAGCTGCGGGTTCTTCTCGTCGCCTTTGTAGTAGGCGCTGGCCACACTGGTAAGCTTGTAGGCGCCGATGTTGCCGGTGCGCATCACGTGCGGCCCGGCGCAGAGGTCGATGAAGTCGCCGCTCTTGAAGTAGGTGATGGGCTCGCCTTCGGGGATGCCCTCCAGGTTACCCAGCTTGAACTTACTCGGGTTGCCGGGCCGTTCGCTCAGGCCGCCCAGCCGTCCGCTCTCCGAATCCTTGATCGCCTGCTCGCGCGTGACGACGACCTTCTCGAAGGGACGATTGGCCTTAATCTCTTTCTTCATCTCGGCCTCGATGGCCGGGAAGTCCTCGGGCGTGATGCGATGCTGGAGGTCCACNNGCGCAGGAGTGGCGCAACCGCTCCAGGTCGGTCATCTTGTTGCGGTCGTCCAGGGTCTTGCGTTCAGACTGCTCGTTATTGTTGGCTTCCATAAATTCTTAGCTCATAGTAGCAGCGGGTGTAAGGAGGCTCAAACTCAGCCTTACGCGCTCCGCTTTGGAGGGAGCCTCGTTCACTTGGCTGCTACGGTGTCCAGGAAACAAAAACGCCTCGAAGGCTTAAATCGAGGCGTTGGCGCTCATCCTGTTGTGCAAGATGAACGCTAAATCGTGGTCGTTGTTTCCGCGCTCAATACCATGCCGGGACACTACAGGAAATCCAACCCGCTGGCAAACGGATTCTCGCGTGCCCCCTTCAACTCGGGCTGGCTACGACCGCCACAGCCCAGGGGCGCAGCCTTTAGGCTGCAGAAACATGAAACGGCAAGCAACCGTTGAGATTTGCCGGCACTGCAGCTTAATCCGGCAGTTCTGCAGCCTGAAGGCTGCGCTCCGATGCAGTCCTCCGGCATCCGCGTTGCGTTGGCGGCAGTATCGAGACGGGCCCCTTTAACCCCACAGGCGCCGTCACAGCTCTCTCACCGCCATGGCCAGCCTGCGGCGGAGGTCTTCCCGGTTCCGGGCGTCGTAGAACTCAGCGGGGTTGTAGTCATCGGTCAGCACGCGTCCATGCCCAGGCAGCGTGTCCACCAGGCCGGCGTAAGTCGCCTCGGTGTCCCGCCGGACATTTGGGTGGACGTTCTCTAAGTCGGGCGGATGCACGAAAGCGAGGGCCGAGCGATCGGATGCGGCAAAGAAGATTCCGCCATCCCCGCAGGTGTGAATCCGCACGCCAGTGAACACGGCACACAAGGTTCGATATAAGGAGGCGGCGAAGAAATCCTTGCCGTCTTCGAGGTCGCCGAAGCTGTTGATCACCAGCGTGCCGCCAGGGCGCAGGACGCGCCGGATGGAGGTAAACGCTTCCCGCGTCATCAGGTGCGAAGGCGAGGAGTCGCCCAGGAAAGCGTCCAGCACGACCACATCATACTGCTTGCGGCAGCGGTTCAGGAAATGGCGTCCGTCGTCGAGCGTCAGGTTGAGCTTGTTGGTTTCGAGGTTGAAGAAACGCACCGCCACCGGCACCACGGCGGGGTTGATCTCCACCACGTCCACCCGCGCTCCCTGGCGCGCGAAGTCCATCGGCACGATGCCCACCCCCAGGCCGATGCAGAGCACGTCATTGATGTTGGTGGTGTAGGCGCGTGCCAGGCCCGCGAGCGCATAGGTGAAATGGGAGACGCTGAGCTTCCGATCCGGATCGTAGGTGTTCTGGATGAGGTTATCATTCAGGTAGAACCGGCAACTGCCGTCGCGACGGTCCATCAC
>PLZQ01000526.1 GCA_003152225.1 Limisphaerales bacterium
CAGTGAACGACGAAACCGGGCTGCGGCCACCCCTAGGCCACCCTCAGGCCATCTGTTAGCCAACCGGTAGGCACCCTGAAGCCACCCTCAGGCTACCCCGAGGCTACCCTGAGGCTACCCCGAGGCTACCCTGAGGCTACCCCGAGGCTACCCCGAGGCTACCCCGAGGCTACCACCAGGCTACCTCCAAGCCAGCTTTGAGGCTTTCGACAGTTGCGCACGGCGGGGAATTCGCGGATAAATGCGGTCGTTAAGCGACACTCAGGCAACCCGAACCCAGGAACCACTATGCACTTTATGACACCACGACGCAGGTTTATCAAGACGATGGCACTGGCGAGCGCCAGCGTTCCAGTCGGCCTGCGGCACACCTTCGGTGCCGCGACCGGGCAGCCGACCGCGCCACAAGTCCAGAATGCCCTATTCGGTGTCCACTTCGCGGAAGCTTCCGGAAAGTTGTCCGCGTGGCGCAAGGGCGCGCCGCTGCTCACCAACGCCGTGGCCCGCGCCGTCACCGCCACGGGCGTCCGGAGCACCGGGGACTCCGACTATACGCGGGAAATCGAGGTCAAGCCAGTTGCCGATGCGTTGGGGGCCGGAAAACAGCTCATCGCCCGCTGCGCGGACGGGCGGAAGCAACTCGATTTTGAAGTGCGGGCGACGCTCTACGACCGGCTTGACGCGTTGGTGGTGGAGGTTATCTGCCGAAACGTTTCACGGGAACCCATCGTCATCTCGTCAGTAGAGCCGGTTCGGGCACTCCGCGAGGAGGACGCAGCGTGCCTGTGGCCGGGAGTGTCGCGCGTGCTGACGAACGGCCAGATGTATTCGGACGCCGGCAAGGTCAGAGAGCCCAAGCCCGGGGAAAACATCAAGACCTGGTGGGATCTGGCCTTTTACACCTGCGACGATAAGGACGGTCTGGTCGTCGGCTACCTCGAAAACAACTCGTCCCAGGGGCGAATCACTGCCGGGTTCGGGAAGGCCGAGTCCTCTGCCGGCCTGGACGACCGGATATCACTGGTCGCCGAATCCACTTACGAGCAGCAGTTTGTGCTAAAGCCCGGCGCGAGCGTCTCCTCCGACCGCGTGATGTTCAACTTCGCCCCGAATCCCTTCGCCGCCCTGGAATCGTATGCCCAGGCCATCGGTGACGTGCATAAGGTCCGGCTCAATCAGCCGATCAATGGCTGGTGCAGTTGGTTTTCGTTCTTCGGCGCGACTAGCGAAGCCGAGGTGCTGCGGCAGGCGGAGTTCGCCGCGCGCCATCTCAAGCCGTTCGGCTTCGAATACATGCAAGTCGACGACGGCTTTTACCGCGCCTTTGGTGATTGGGAGGGCAACGACCGGTTTCCCCATGGCATGAAGTGGCTGGCCGGGCAGATTCGCAAGCTCGGCCTGAAACCCGGCCTCTGGCTGGCGCCGTATGTCATCGCCGAGGGCACGGAAATTCATCGCCAGCACCCGGACTGGCTCATTCATCGCGTGGACGGGAAGCTCAAACAGATCGGCCCGGGTCTCGTGGAGGGCTCGAAAGAGGCGGAGCAGCAAACGCCGAAGCTCTACGCCCTGGATATAACGAATGCCGGCGCGGCGGATTGGATGCGGCGGCTGTTCGACACGGTGGCCAATGACTGGGGCTACGACTTCATCAAGATCGACTTCGTCGAATGGACTATTTTGGCGGCGGAGCGCTATTACGATCCGACCGTGACTAAGGCCACCATCTATCGACGCGGCTGCGAGATCATGCGGCAGGCAATGGGACCGCATCGCCATCTGCTCGATTGCGGCCCCGGGCCGGTGTCGGTCGGCTTGATCGACAGCATGCGCATCGAGTTGGATCAGCCCCCGGTCACCTGGCACCAGTATTTCCTGCACTCCACCAGCACCGCTCCCGCCGCCGCTAAGCGGTATTACTATCACAACCGCACCTGGATCAATGACGCCGACCACGTCGTGCTCTCCAATCTCACTGTCCCGCAGGCCCAGGCCGCCGCCACCATCGTGAGCCTCTCCGGCGGCAACATGATTGCCGGCGACCGCATGACCGACCTCGACGTGCCGCGCCTGGAGATTCTCAAGAAGGTGTTTCCCTCCTTTGGCGAGGCGGCGCGGCCCATCGACCTCTTCGAGCGCGACAAGCCGGAGATCTTCGCGCTGCGAGTGAAGAAGAAGTTCGGGGAATGGCTGGTGCTGGGTATATTCAATGCCGATGAGAAGTCCCCCGCCGAGAAGGTCATTGCGCTCGACCGCCTCGGTCTGGATGCCAGCAAGACTTATGTGGCCTTCGACTTTTGGAAGCAGAAGTTCTTCGGCGAGCTGCGCGGGCAGTTCTCGGTGCGGCTGGAGCCGGCGTCCGTTGTCCTGCTCGCCATCCATGAGCGGCGCGGCGTGCCGCAACTGATCTCAACCGGCCGCCACGTAACCCAGGGCGGGGTGGAACTGGAGTCAATCGCATGGAATGCAGCCACGACCACCCTGAGCGGCATCTCGCTCGGCCCCTCCGGTACGGTGCACAGCGTCTTCCTTTACCTGCCTGACAAGCATCCTTGGGTTCAGGCTGACCCCTTTCTCTTCTACGACTTCCCGGGCTACACGCTTAAGATCATGGAAGAGAATATCCTGCGCGTGCAGGTCCGTTTCGACAAAACCGGGCGCGTGCCTTGGGAAGTGGATATGGGCAAGTTCTTTGGGAAATAGACCCTGCGCCAAGGGTGATTTCCGCTGAGGTAGGGCTCGCAGTCCTCTGCGAGCCGCGGCGCGCACAGAGTGCACGCCCTACCCACCCTGCTCAGTTGCCGTTATCCCAATGCCCAAACCGGTTAGCAGGAATCTTCGCTGATTCAGGATAGATGAGATAGACCGCGTTCTTGGATTTCTTCCACGCATTGACGACCTTCTGCCGGGCGTAAACCTGGCGGGCACGGATATTCCTTCTGACCGAGACCCCGGGATTATTCGCCACCACGTCGCCGTTGTCCGTGAAACCCACGCAAGTAATCAGGTGCCCGTTGTCGGGCCCGTTCGTCCGGTCGTTCGTGAGGTAGGAAGAGACCGAGATAATCACCGGGATGGCCGCCGCGATCCAGTCTTCCAGCTCGGCAACGTCTCCCAGGCGCGTCACGTACGCGCGTATGCCGGGATAGCGCCCGGCATAGGCGGTGTTGAACGGCCAGTTGCCGGTGTCGCCCCGGGGCCCGTCGGCGATGGCGTGGGCCGTTTCGGGAACGGTGTGGTTCAGCTCCGGGCGATGCAACTGCTCGCTCCAGTAGGCCAGGTCCATTGAGAGCGAGGTGGGACTGCACCAGCCGCCGCCGCCCTCATACTCAGCCTGACGCCGCTCCGGGACCTCCAGGACCTTGCCCCAGGCGGCGCGGTTCGGTGGCAAGACGGTCGCCGGCACAGCGCTGTTGCAAAACGAAAGGCCGAGGAACTTGAGCATCGCCTGTTCGGCCGCTCCCCCGGCGGTGAGGCGGAGCTGCACTTTGCGGGTGGCGTTGCTCAGCACCAGTGTGTCCATCTTCACCAAACCGTCCTCATCCTGTTGCCGCCGGATGCTTTCCCGCGGAAACTGCGCCGTATCCTCCGACCACAAGCCCATCGTGTAATATTGCGTGGCGTGACTGGCGTAGATCGCGCGGGCTTCCACTTTCAGATGCACCCCGGGCAGGACATTCCAGGACACAACCAATTCGTCCCAGTCAATCGGGGCCATGATTTCAGGCGAGGTAAAGATCGTCTCGTTGGTCAAGGCACCCGCGCTCTTAGAAAAGCCGGAGAAATTGGTGATCCCGATAAATGCGCAACACTTCCCCTCCGCCGCACTCGCCACTCCAATCGAGCCTCGAACTGTCAGCAGTACGGCCATCACCAGTAGAAGGACGAAAGCGCGTAACTGCCTGGTCCCCCCGCCCAGCAGATGCCGCCCGGGCTTCAGAACCAATGCGGCCCGGGCAACTGACGCCCCCTTATTCTCAAATTCAAAGCACATATCCGCCATAGGCTCTTATGTACCAGCAATCTGGCAAGCGCATTCTCGGCCACGATCCCGCCAGTTGGGACCACGAGCCCCGCTGGGTGAAACTGGCGGGTGCCGCTGGCAGGCGACTTGCCTCTTTTCGTCGAGTGCTCCGTCTGATAATAATTCCAACTTGATGAGTGAGAGCGAAATGACAGTTGCGGCATCATTGCTGGAGCGCTGCGGCCTGTGTCCGCGCGGTTGTGGCATCGACCGACTGGCGGGCGAGACGGGTTTTTGCGGGGCTGGCCGGGATGCGCGGGTTGCCCTGGTGTCTCTTCACCAGTGGGAGGAGCCATGCCTGTCCGGCGACCGGGGCTCGGGCACGGTCTTCTTTAGCCGTTGCAATCTGCGTTGTGTGTATTGCCAGAACCACGCCATCAGCCAGGGCGGCGCGGGCAAGGAGGTTTCCATCGCGCGGTTGGGCGAGATCTTCCGCGAACAGCAAACGCGCGGCGCGCACAATTTGAACCTGGTGTCTCCGACGCCTTACGTCCCGCATATCCTCGCGGCGATTAAGCGCGCCCGAGCACGCGGTTTTTCCCTGCCGGTGGTCTATAATACCAACAGCTATGAAACGCCTGCGACGATCCGAGCGCTGGCGGGTTATGTCGATATCTACCTGCCAGACCTAAAATACTTCGACCCGCTAATCGCCGTCAAATATTCGGCGGCGCCGGATTATTTCCAGCATGCGGCAAAAGCGGTCGAGGCGATGGTAAAGCAAGTCGGGCCGCCGATTTTCGGAAACGACGGCCTGATGCGGCGCGGGGTGATTATCCGTCACTTGCTGCTGCCCGGCTTGGTCGAGGATTCCAAGCGGGTGGTTGCGTATATTCACCGGACATTCGGCGAAACCGTGTATCTCAGCCTGATGAGCCAGTACACTCCGGTGTACCGGGCCGCCGGGCATCCTGAAATCAACCGAACGGTCGAGCCGGCGGAATACGCCGCTTTGGTGAACTACGCCGGCTCCCTGGGCATGAGCAACGGCTTTATCCAGGAAGGCGGCGCGGCCATGGAAAGCTTCATTCCACAATTCGATATGCGCGGCGTTTGAATTCTTGCCCCCGTGCCAGGCTGCCGGCACCGGATGCCGTTGCTGGCAATCATGCCATCGGAGAGCCAACCGGAATTGGATTCGCGCCAGAATCTCCGGCCCGCACTTCCCTCCGGCCCACGCGCCTCATCACTTCCCGGCACACGTCGCGCGCGGCCTCCGGCCGGCCCAACGCCCGGGCCGATCGCCCCATCTCGGCCAGCTTCTTCGTCCCGAGCAATTGCTCGATCCGATAGGGCAGATCCTCGACGCGGTTCACCTTCACCGCCGCGCCGTGTTCGAGCAGGAAATCGCTGTTCGCCGCTTCCTGGCCGGGAATCGGGTTAAGAATGAACAGCGGCTTGCCCATCGCCAGCGCTTCGGACGAAGTCAACCCGCCGGGCTTGGTGATAAGCAAATCCGCCACCGCCATCAACTCGTGCATGTTCGTCGCGAAGCCCAGCACGTGCGTCGGATGCTTCCGGTCCTGGGCCGCCAACTCGCGTCGCAGCTCTTCGTTACGCCCCGTGACCACTATCGATTGGAACGGGCGCTCGACCTTATCCAATTGCGTGAGGATGTCCCCCAGCGGCCCCATGCCGAAGCCCCCGCTCGGCACCAGCAACACCGGCAGGTCATCCCGCAGCCCGAGTCTCTTGCGCACAGCCTTGGCATTGAGCTTTGCCGAGAACTTGGCGGAGATCGGAATGCCCGTCACCACAACGTCTTCCGCGACCGCGCCTCGCGCTACCAGCCGGGCCTTTGTTGCCTCCGCGGCCACGCAATACAAGTCCACGCAGGCGTCCATCCAGAGCGCGTGCGCTTCGAAGTCGGTCACCACGCTCACCGCCAATGGTCGCGGCCCGCCCCGCTTCCGGCGCAGGTGATTCAGCGTCTCCAGCGGGAAGTAATGCGTGCACAGCACCACGTCGGGCCTGAACTGCTTAACATAACGCCCAAACCGCGCTCGCGAATTACTCGGGAAGATCGCCCGCACCTTGTTCAGCGCCCGCGCCGCCTTCGGCTTATCCGTCTTGGCGAACACCATGCCCCACAGCTCGGGCGCGTGGTTGACCAGTTTCACATAGCCATCCGAAACAATCTTCCGATGCAGCGGCGAGAAGAACTTGCCCACATCCACCCGGTCAATCACGTCATCCGGCCGCAATGCGCGCCACGCCTCATCCAAAGCCGCTGCCGCCGCGAGATGCCCGCCGCCCGCCGTTACCGTTCCAATTAGTACGCGCATAATCTGCCTCGAATTCACCTCGCCCCGAACCTTGCCCGAAACACCGCCGCCTTGAGAAGCTTAAAAGCAGCCTCGCGCCTGCCAAGCCGCGGACGGCGGGGGGCGTGGCCAAGGACTCGCAGGAGAATCATAAAAGAAATGCGACGACATCTGATTAGACGCCAAACCCGCGCTGTCTAAATCGCGCCTGGGCTCGGTGGAAACTTCAGAATGCCACCGAAGCGGGGACGCGTGCCCTAAGGATGCCCTAAGGATGTACCAAGGAGGCCCAAAGGATCTTCTCCATATCTCCCGGCGATCTCCTCGCGATCTCCTGGCCGTCTCCAGGCGGTTGTTACCGTCTCGCCTCCGGCTCCGCTCCGCCCTCAGCCGCCACCCATAGCAGGCTTGACCGAGGCTCAGCCCGGCGTGAGAGAATGGCGCCGGCATACTCGTCGCATGAATAAGCTCAATTTCATCCTCCTCAAAACCGTCCGGTGCAGCGGCTGGCCCTTGCTCCCGCTCATACTGTTGTTCCTGCTGACCGGCTACATTATGGATGGCCGTTACGGCTTCAGCCGGGTGATGGACGAGAAGTCGGCGCTCACGTTCCATCGCATGCTCCACGTGCCGCTAATCGTCCTCGTGCTGGTGCATAGCGTGCCGGCGGTGTATCTTGCGATGCAGCGTTGGGGCTGGATTAAGCATCGCGAAGAGCTGTGACTGAGAAACCCGAAACCCGAAACCGGAAGGCCGAAGGAAGGCCGAGACCCGAAATCCGAAAGCAGGCGAACGGGACGTTGTCCCGGCGCGCGGCGATCGGGATCGGGGCGGCGGGAGTGGCGGGGATCGCGGGAGCGGCGTCGCTGTGGGATTTCTTCTCCAACTGGCGCGCGTCGGAAGCGCCGGCGGACATCTTCAAGGGTGATGCGCCGAAAGGTGAGTTGTGGGACCTCTGGCGCAAGCGCGGTTGGGTAAAGGAAGCCTCGCATTACCTCAAGCTTGGCCGCAACGTCCAGTGCAAGGTTTGTCCGAACAACTGCCTGCTCGCGCCCGGCGACCGCAGCCATTGCCGCAACAAGGTCAACTACGACGGCACCCTCTACACGCTGGTCTATGCGAACCCCTGCACGTTCCACATCGACCCGGTCGAAAAGAAGCCGCTCTTTCATTTCCTCCCCGGCAGTCGCACTTTCTCCCTCGCCACGTCTGGCTGCGTCTTCCGCTGCCTCAATTGCCAGAACTGGGAAATCTCGCAGAAAAAACCAGAGGAGACGAAAGACCCGCGCGGCGAGGAACTGCGCCTGCGCCCGCCCCTGCCCTCCGGGTTCACGCCCGATCAAATGGCGCGCCTGAGCCTGTTCCCGGCGGACGCCGCCGCCGTCGCGGAATCGCTCGGGTGTCCGTCGCTTTCCTACACCTATTCCGAGCCGACCGCCTTTTACGAATACACCTACGACACCTGCAAAGCAGCGCGCGAACGCAAGCTCAGGAATATCGTGGTTAGTTGCGGCTCCATCGAGGACCGCCCGGCGCGCGACCTCTATGCGCTCGTGGATGCGGCGCATGTGGACCTGAAGGGCTTCGACCAGGAAGTCTATACCAAGCTCAACTCCGGCAAGCTCCAAACCATCCTGAACACCCTCAAGACGCTCAAAGAACTGGGCGTCTGGTTCGAGATCATCAACCTGGTCGTGCCAACCTACACCGACAACCTCGCCACCATCCGCCGTATGTGCGCGTGGATTGCCAAAGACCTGGGGCCGGACCAGCCGTTGCACTTCTCGCGCTTCCACCCGCAGCACAAGCTCGCCTACCTCACACCCACGCCTGTCGAGACTCTGGTGAAGGCGCGCGACGTCGCCCGGAGCGAAGGCTTGCGCTATGTCTATATCGGCAACGTCCCCGGCCTTGAAGGCGCCGAAACAACCTGGTGCCCCAACTGCAAGAAGGCGGTGGTCGAGCGCGACATCTTCGCCGTCACGGCGGTGAACCTGACCGACGGCAAATGCCGATCCTGCGGCACTAAGATCGCCGGGGTATGGAGCTGAGCGGGAAACGGTCGGAGCTTTTCACGCAAAGGCTCAAAGGCGCAAAGACGAAGGTTCCGAAACTCTGAATGCCTGCGGAGTGGCAGGCGTGTGGGTACATCCCGAGCAACCCGCTGCGCGAAGCGTATGGAGTGCGACCAGCTTGCTGGCGCTTTGCTAAGGAGTGGGTGCGTCGAAAGCGGGAGCAAGCTCCGCGCACTCCAAACGCTTCGCGCAGTTCGACCGCGGCTTTGCCGAGGTGTGTCTTTGCCCCTTTGCGTCTTTGCGTGAGACTCCAGTCGGTTAGACACGACAACGGGCGCATCCCGCCGCATTGATTCCGTCAATATTCCCATTAGTTTTTTCAATTTGTTGGTATCAGACAGGAAAGAGTATGCTGCGCCCATAACAAGCTTATGGAAGGCTACATAATTCTCGTCCTGCTCCTCATCGGAGCGCCCATCGCGGCGGGCATTTGGCTTATCGCACGGGCGATTGGCGCCCGTCAGAGCATTGATGAACTACGAACCCGACTCCGCTCCCTGGAATTGGAAATCATCCGGCTAAAAGAAGGAACCGCTCGTGCCCCAAAGGCCGCACCTGTCGCACCCGAAATGCCAGCGCAGGCAGCGCCCGCAACGGCTGAAGACGTCCGGTGGCAGCCTGCCCCGGCTCCGGCCCAACCAGTGCCTCCGCAAATCATGCCTGAAGAAATCGTTGTCCCCCCTGCCCCGCCACCGGTCCCGGTCGCCGCCAAGGCAGTCTCGCCGCCGCCGCCATTGCCGCGCATGGAAACGACGCCGCGCCCAGCACTCGAACCTGCTCGCAAGCTGGTTCCCGCCACCAATTGGGAGCAGTTCATGGGTGTGAAACTACTGGCCTGGATTGGCGGGCTAGCGGCGTTCCTCGCGGTCGCGTTCCTAGTCAAATATTCCTTCGACAAGAATCTCATCTCGCCCGAAATGCGGATGGCCATCGGCTTCATCGCCGGGCTCGGTTTGCTGGTCGGCGGCGTGGTCATGTCGAAGAAAGATTATGCCGTGCTCGCGCATACGTTATGCGGCACCGGCGTAGTGATCCTCTACGCGGTCACATTTGCCTGCCGGGGAGTTTATCATTTCGAGTACTTCACGCTACTTGCCACGTTTGCTTTGATGGTGCTGATCACGACCACCGCCTTTTTCCTGGCCGTCCGCCTCAACGCCATGGTCGTGGCGGTCCTTGGCATGTTGGGCGGCTTTCTCACGCCCATTTTACTCTCCACTGGGGTGGACAACCCCTTCGGGCTCTTTGGCTATATCGCCATCCTGGATGCCGGCCTGATCCTGGTCGCGGTTAATCGCCGCTGGTTGTTCCTCGTGGCACTCGCGGCAGTGGGAACCATTTTCATGCAGATCGGCTGGGCAGGCGAATTCTTCAGCCGGGAAAGGTATTTCGAGGGCAACAAGATATTAATCGCGCTGGGCGTTCTACTCGGCTTCAACGTGCTCTACCTGGCCGCAGCCTGGTGGGCGAAGCAACGCAGTCAACTGAGCTGGTGGCTGACCGGCTCGAAGCTGGCCCTCGCCGCGACCGCGCTAATCTTCACCGCCTGGTTCCTGAGCTTCGAGCCATTGGCCCAGCGGCCCTGGTTGATGTTCAGCTTCGTGTTCCTGGTTGATCTGTCCGTCGCCGCGCTGGTGCTGCTCGATGAAAAGGTTGCGCTGGCTCAGCCGCTCGCCGGCTTGGCCGTATTCGGCTTGCTTGCCTTGTGGACCGGGGACTCGCTTAACAATGACCTGCTCAATGCGGGCCTCGCCTTCTACCTCATCCTGGCCATCCTGCACTCGGCTTTCCCAGTGTGGCGGCAACGCCGGCTCGGCGCAACAAAGGCGCTCTGGGAAACCCAGCTCTTCCCCCCACTGGCGCTCGTGCTAGTGCTCATACCGATCTTCAAGCTGACGGAAATCTCCTTTGCGGTCTGGCCGGTCGTGCTGCTGGTGGACTTGCTGGCGATCGGGCTGGCAGTGTTGACGGCTTCCCTGTTGTCGGTGCTAGCTGTGCTTGTGCTGACGCTGGCCGCTACTGGCGCGATGATCTTCAAAATCCCCGAGACGCTCACCGGCCTGCCCACACCCTTCTTCCTCATCGGTGTATTTTCGGTGTTCTTCGTGGTGGTCGGTGTCTGGCTGACGCGCAAGTTCAAGCCGGAGACGCTCACCAGCGGCTTCGCTTTCGACGAGAACTTCGCCCTGCCGGGGAATATCGCGGGACAACTGCCCATCCTCTCCTCCGTGCTGCCTTTCCTGCTGCTGATCATGGCCACGCTGCGGCTGCCGCTGGCGAATCCCTCGCCCGTGTTCGGCCTGGCTTTGCTGCTGGTTGTCCTGATGCTCGGGTTAACGAAACTCTATTCGATCGACTGGATGCCGGCGGTCGGCGTGGTCTGCGTGGCGGCGCTGGAGACCACCTGGCATTTCAATCGCTTTAATCCGGCTGACCCCGTCCAGGCGCTGACGTGGTACTTGGTCTTCCTGGAGGTCTTCTCGCTCTTTCCATTCCTGTTCCTGAGGCAGTTCAGCGGCAAGGTGGTCCCTTGGGCGGCGGCGGCGATGGCCGGACCGCTCCAGTTCTTCCTGGTGCACCGCCTTATGAAAGCGGCGTATCCCAACGACATGATGGGCCTGCTGCCGGCCGCCTTCGCCATCCCGCCGTTGTTAAGCCTGGTGGTGGTACTCAAGAAAGTGCCGGCTGCCGGCACGGCCCGGATGACGCAACTGGCCTGGTTTGGCGGCGTGGCACTGTTCTTCATCACCCTGATCTTCCCAATACAGTTCGAGCGCCAATGGATCACCATCGGCTGGGCATTGGAAGGCGCCGCGCTGCTCTGGCTCTTCCATCGCGTGCCCCATGCTGGACTGCGCCTGGCGGGCGCCGGCCTGCTGGTGGCTGCGTTTGTCCGACTCGCGCTCAATCCTGCCGTCTTCGATTATCATCCGCGCAGCGCCACCGCTATCTTCAATTGGTATTTGTATGCCTATGGCATCGCCACTGTGTGCCTGTTCGTCGGCGCCCGGCTGCTGGCCCCGCCGCGGCATCAGGTGCTGAGCGTGAACGTGCCGCCCATTCTGACCGGTTTGGGCACAGTGCTCGCGTTCCTGCTGGTGAATATCGAGATCGCGGACTACTTCAGCGCGCCGGGCAGCACGTTGACCTTCCAGTTCAGCGGCGACTTCGCGCGGGACATGACGTATTCCATCGCCTGGGCGGTGTTCGCGCTAGTGTTGTTGGTCACCGGTATCGCCAAGCGAGTTCGTACGACCCGATATGCTGGGCTAGGCTTGTTGGGCGTGACCATCCTCAAGCTATTCTTCCACGACCTGGCGCAGTTGGACCAGCTTTACCGCATCGGGGCGTTCGTCGCCGTGGCGGCTATAGCGATGCTCGGCTCGTTCGCTTACCAGCGCTTTTACGCCGCGAGCGTCAAAGAATCCGGCGCAGTACCGCCACCAACGGGGAGTTAAATGAGTTACATGAGTCACAACCGGTCCAACGTGGTAGCGGGCTGCGAGGGCATTTGTGGGCAACGGACCTCGCGAAGCGTTTGGAGTGCGCGCAGCTTGCTGCCGCTGTCGAACGATCCAACCGGTCCAAGAGCGGCAGCAAGCTGCTCGCACTCCAAACGCTGGCGCGCAATTCGGGCGCGCTTTTGCCACGCTGGGCTCATGGCCGTCTTCTGCGCCTTGACGGCCTTGTGTGTTTCTTCCGGCCATGCAGCTTCCTTACCAGCCGAATGGCTGCACGAGCAATACTTCGAGGCTTCCGCGCCCGGTCTCGTGAAGCTGAGTCTGCCTATGGCCACGCTCGATGCGGCACGCCCGGCGCTCGAAGACTTGCGGCTTTACGATAACGCGGGCGTGGAAGTGCCTTATCTGATCGAGCGCCCGAGGCCAGTCCGCAAGGTGACCCAGGCCGCGAAATCATTCCAGGTGTCGGTGAATTCAGCTACGACCGTTCTCACCCTGGAAACCGGCCTGGCACAGCCGCTCAACGGCGTCACTCTGGAAACCCCGGCCGGCACGTTCNNTGGCTGCGGCTCACTGTGGATGACCGGCGCTCGCAGCCCATCCCGTTCACCGGTGCGCGCGTCCATGCGGCGGCGGTTGAACCGGTTCCCGTTGATATCGTGTCAGTCATCACCGCCAGTCGATACGAGAATCCCGGTCAAACCCGCGTTACCCTGAATCTCGGTGCGGCCAACCTCGACCTGGCAGCCCTTGAGATTGACACCCCCGAACCGCTGTTCACTCGATCAGTAACGTTGGCGGTACCGCAGGTTTCGGAAGATACAATTCGCGAGCAACCCCTCGCGCATGGAGTGATTTATCGTGTGGCAGTCGAAGGCCAGCCCTCCTCCAGCAACCTGACGGTGCCAGTGGGAACGACCGTCCGCTCCCGGGAACTGCTCCTGCTCATCGAGAATCAGGATAGCCCGCCGCTGCCGATCACGGCCGTGCGCGCTGAGCGACGTCCGGTCTATCTGGTATTCCTGGCGCGCTCGGCGGGAACGTATCATTTGCTCACCGGCAACAGCCGTTGCGCCGCCCCGAACTACGATTTGGCCGCGCTGGGTGCGAACCTCAAATCCATCGCCGTCTCACCTCTCAAGCCGTCCCCGGTAGCTGACAACCCGAGCTACCATGCGTCGGAAGTGCTCGCCGGCATCCAGGACGGCGGCAGCACGCTCGACGTGTCGGCGTGGAAATACCGCAAGCCGGTCAAAGCGAACCGCGCCGGCGCGCAACGCATTGAACTCGACCTCGACGTGCTCTCGCACGCGCAGCCGGGCTTCGCCGACCTGCGCCTGCTGCGCGACGGCAAGCAGTTGCCCTATATCCTGGAAGCCACATCCATCAGCCGCCTCCTGACACCAACCGTCACCACTGCCAGCGACAAGAAGGACCCGACCATCAGCCGTTGGATCATCAAGCTCCCACGCCACGGCCTACCCATCACCCGCCTGAGCTGCACAGCGCGGACCGCCTTGTTCCAGCGGGAGTTGACGCTGTACGAGGAACTTACCGACGACCGGGGCGACAAATACCGCCGGTCTCTGGGATCAGCGACGTGGGTGCTAACGCCGGACCGAACCAGCAAGCAATGCCTTCTGCCACTCAACGGTTCACCCACCAGCGACACCCTGGTGCTGGAAACGCACAACGGCGACAACCCAGCGATTGAGCTGGAGAAGTTCCAAGCCTTCTATCCCGCAACGCGCGTGCTCTTCAAAGCCCAGCCCGCGGATGAACTCCTCCTCTACTACGGCAATCCGCAGGCTACCTCCCCGCGCTACGACTTGAGCCTCGTCGCCGGCCAACTGCTGGCTGCCGATCAAGCCGAGGCCACGGCGGCTGCCGAAGAACAGCTCAAGGAATCGTGGGGTGAAGGCCATCGCCCCGGCCAAGGCGGCTTCGTGTTCTGGGGGGTACTGGCGGTAGTCGTGGTGGTGCTGTTGATCGTCATTTCCCGTCTCCTGCCCCAGTCATCCCGGCCGGAGTAACCCGCGGCAGTCTTATATTGGGATTCTCTCGGGATCAGCCCTTGCCGGCTGTTTTAGCATGCCGTTTTAGCATTGACTCGCTTCATGCTACTTCTCAATCTCGCCGCAGATCGCAGATAGAGGTCCGTGAACGCTTTAGGCAAGTTCCGTCAACGCTGGAAACAACTTGAAAGGCATAACGATGGCAGAAATGACGAACCGGATCATGAGAGGCTTATCCCTGTTGGCATTGGCGCTCGCGGCTGCGGCTTTACCAGCGAACGGGAGCCTGGTGGGCTATTGGAAGTTTGATGAGGGCGGCGGCTCGGTCGTCTCAGACAGTTCAGGCCAAGGAAACCATGGCACGCTGGTGAACCCGAAGGCCAACACGTGGACCAACGGATACAGCGGCGGTGGACTGTACTTCGACGGGACCACGGGCGGTGGGTCCACTTACGTCACCATCCCGGACGCCCCATCGTTGCACATCACCAACGCGATTTCGTTTGCTGCCTGGGTCCGATGCGATGACCCGGGCCGTGACGCGCCCATCCTGGACAAGGAGGGGCCCAACAAGCAGACCTATTGGTTTGGCACCTTTCCCACCGCCCACTTCGGCGTGTTGTTAGCCACCGACACCAGCGGCTCCTGGGCCATTCAGGACCGCAGCCAGGGCGCACTTTTCCAAGGGATGTGGATCCACCTCGTCAGCACGTGGGACGGGGCCACCATCCGTCATTACATCAACGGTGTCCAACTGCAGGAAACCGCCGCGTTCACCGGCCCCATCGTCGTGTCTGATACCCCCCTTGTCATCGGGGCAAATGTGCCTTTCAACAACACGGCCTTCATGGGCATCGTTGACGAATTGCGCCTTTATAACCATGCGCTTAGCCAGACTGAGATTACCGCACTGGTCGGCATCACCCCACAGATGGTGGGACACTGGTCATTTGACGAGGGGGCCGGGACAAACATCCTGGATAGCTCCGGTCAAGCGAACCACGGCACGATCATCAACCTGCAGCCCAACACCTGGACGCAAGGGATGCACGGCAGCGCGCTTTACTTCGGGGGTGTTACGGGCGTCAATTCCACCTACGTGGCGGTGCCAGACGCGCCTTCCCTGCACATCGCCGGGGATATTTCCTTCGCCGCCTGGGTCCGTTGTGACGACATCTATCGCGACGCCCCGATCGTCGCCAAGGAGGGCGACGGGCACCTCTGCTTCTGGTTCGGCACCTATGGTCCAAGCGACGAAGGCGGGGGCCCCGGCGACTTCGGCGTGTTGCTGGATGAGGACGGAAACCAGCCGTGGACCACGTATGATCGGAACCAGGGGAACATCCCCCAGGGCCAATGGGTCCACTTGGCCAGCGTCCGTTCGGGCTCGACTATTTACCACTATCTGAACGGGCAACCGATCGCCAACACGGGGACGTTCAACGGGCCAATTCACATGTCCGACGCGTTCCTGGCCATCGGCGAGAACTCGCTTTACAACTTCACCGCCTTCGAGGGCGCCATAGACGAGGTTTACCTCTACAACTATGCCCTCAGCGCAGCCGATGTTCGCGCCTTGTATCTCGGGGTGGCGTTTAACATCACCTCCGTGGCGCAGGAGCGCAAGAACTTGCGTCTGACCTGGCCCTGCCTACCGGGTCGCAGCTATGTGGTGCAAACCAATGGGTCCGTCGGCGTAAGCGGTGGTTTCGCGGATATGGGATCTGCCATAGCGATCCCAGCAGGTTTTACCGGCCTCACCACTAACTACCTGCATCAGGGCGCCCTCACCAGCACCCGCCCTCTCTACTACCGCGTCAAACTCCTGCCGTGAGCATGGTTCCGGATTCAGCCAGGCGGCTAACCGCCACATTGCTCTCCTGCGCGGCAGGATAAGAGCTCTCTTCATAACCCTGGTCGTGTTTCCGGCTTAATCCCCCGGCTTGTCGCGGCGCACTACGATGAACCACATGCTCTTCCCGTCGCGGTTCCCGCCGATGATGGTCATTGACTCCCCTGCCGGGCTGATCGTCCGGTCCACCAGTTTTCCGTCCTGGAATGCCGTGACCCTGCGCTCCTTCGGGTTGGCGAGGTCGATCTCCGCCTCGCGTCCGCTGCCCAAATGCACGCGGGTCTTCCGGCCTGGAACCACGGCGACCTGCTGCCGGCTCAATTCCCAATAACTCTTCCACTTGAACACCGGACAGAAGGTCCCGGCAAGCCGGGGGCCAACCTGCTTGCAGCCCGGGACGGGCGGCCGGTTGGTCTCGGTCCCGCGCACCAGTTGAATGTAAAAAGTGGTCGCATCCTGCCCCGCGCTTGCCTTGCCGGCGAACAGGCACGCCCAAACCACCAACATCACCACGATGCCTCTCATAGTACTCTGCGCTCGAATCTTCAATCGTCAGACGAACGGCGAGCACCGCGTATTTGGTATATCTTCCAGGCCAGCGAGAATACCGGGCACGGCTGCTCGCAATGGATGGCGCAGGGCAACCGTTCACGGTCCCAACGCACTCCCATCTTCACCTGGTTCTGTAGGGCTGTAGCCTACAACACAATTGGCAATCTGCCCGACAGACGGACATTAGCCCTTCTGCTAAAGGTTTTCCGAAGGGATCGCGTAGTGTTGCATGACGACAGCACCCAGCATTGTTCTCTCGGTTTGCGGCCTTCTTAATCGAAGACCTATCGTGTGCGTGGGGCGTCAACTCTCCGGTTTACAGGGCTGGTGGACCGCATTCGTCAAGCATTCCAAGTCACTCGATATTTCAGCCTCAAGTCCAAAGCACATCTGGCGTTACAAGACATTGTGTCACGCCGCCGGAATCTCTTTACTGCTGGGCGGCTGTGCCTTTGATGTCGTGCATGTGAAGCAGCAACCGGCCACGTTCACGAATGCCTGCGATTCGCCTTCGTTTCGACTCACCAAGGAGGTCAAAGCGAGCCTGGGGACCGGATTCCCCACGATCCTTAAAGCCAACACGACGTGGAACCAGGTTGGTGTGACAGATTTGGGCAAGGTCTTTGCCACCAAGGACCAAGTCGTGAAGGTTGAAGCGTCCAATATCTACGAGGCCAATATCGTGGTGACCAACCACGTCCTGGTCGGCTTCTACCTGCCCGTCGAAAAGACCTTTGCTCCGCTGTCCAATCCGTTGCCGTTAGAAACCAAAACCCCATAAAAGAGAAACGTCATGAAACAAATCGCCAGGTATTGTTGGTTGGTTGGCCTCGCGTTCTTCCTCGCAGGGTGCGCTTCTGGCCCCAAGTATGCGCAAGTCCGGGGCACCTTCCCCGCCCTCGGCCCGGAGCAAGGAAGAATCTATATTTACCGCACCACGGCGCTCGGCGCAGCCGTCCAGCCGGCTGTCAAGCTGAACGAACAAGAAGTCGGCAGCGCCAAACCGAAAGGCTTCTTCTACGTGGACACGCCGGCGGGCAGTTACCAGATCAGCACCTCGACGGAAGTCAAACGCACCCTCTCCTTTACCCTCGACAAGGCTCAGACCCGGTACGTGCGTCTCAACATGGCCTGGGGTTTCTTTGTCGGCCATTGCTACCCCGAACTGGTTGAGCCAGAGGTGGGAGAAAAGGAACTCGAAAAGTGCTCCTTTATTGGCGCCAAACCGTGTCCGCGGTAAGCGACGTTGCGAATCGATTTGGGCGGCCTCCCCGACAACGCGTGCGGACGCGCGCAGGATGAGCCGCACTGCCAAAAAGCCGGGCGATGCGTTCAAATCGTTAAAGATCTGAAGCTCTATCAATGAAACCAGGCAGGAAGAAACAGTAGAGACGATTCTGCGCAGCTTCGGCTGCCGGGCGGCTGCACGGGATCCCCAGTCCAAATGAAGAGGCCGCATGGATTGCGCGACGGCGTCGTGCCCCAAGGATTTCCCGGCTGCCGAACCTGCGCACAATGCAGAAGAAAGGAAACGGACTATGAAGACCGACAGTAGCCGACCAAATGGAATTATAGACTCAAGCAGACATCGAGGAAGCAGTCCACCGGCGCCCTTCTTCGGGAAAGGCAAAGCGATGAATTTAGAAAGCTGAAGGCGCGAAAAGGAGAGGCGTGGGTCGCGACAAGAAAAGCCCAGAGAGCAAGGCGGGGCGAAAGGTCGAAATGCGCTAACGGAACTCAGCGGGAGCTAGAAGGACCAGGCCGTGCAACTTTTCTTTCTGTA
>PLZQ01000025.1 GCA_003152225.1 Limisphaerales bacterium
GGATCTTGTGGAGGTCCTTGGCCGGTTTGATCCGAAGCTGGTCAAGATGGCACCACACGGTGAACGTCCGGAAGATTGAGGCAGAGGTGGGGAGGCGGTGTTGGCTGTCGTCAGCACTGCGTTCCCCACCGACTGGGATCAGAAGATGATTACAATCGATGGATCACAAGGCGAAGGCGGTGGGCAGATTCTGCGGACGTCACTGGCATTGTCGTTGGTGACCGGACAACCCTTCCGGTTGGAACAGATTCGGGCCGGACGGCAAAAACCCGGTTTGCTGCGTCAGCACCTGACGGCCGTGGAAGCGGCGAAGACGGTCGGGGCCGCCGAAGTCATTGGGGCGGCGCTCGGGTCGCAAACACTTGAGATTCGTCCGGGTGCAGTGACCCCGGGCAACTATCGCTTTGCCGTGGGAACCGCTGGCAGCGCAACGCTGGTTCTCCAGACGATTCTGCCTCCGCTCCTGACCGCTCAAGGAACCAGCACCCTTACATTGGAGGGCGGCAGCCACAATCCGTTTGCGCCGCCGTTCGATTTCCTAGCGCATTGCTTCGTGCCGCTGATTCGGCGGATGGGGCCCACTATTGAATTGGAACTCCGTCGTCCCGGGTTCTTTCCTGCAGGTGGCGGCCAATTTCACGCGCGCATTGAGCCGGTGAAACATTTGGCGCGCTTTGATTTGCTGGAACGCGGCACCGTTCGTCAGCGACAAGCCCGCGCCATTATTTCAAAGCTTCCAACACAAGTGGCTGACCGCGAACTGGCCGTCGTCCGGGAGCAACTCGGCTGGCGGGAAGATGAATGCAGAGTGGAGGCCGTGGAAAACCCGGTTGGTCCAGGCAATGCGCTGCTGCTGGAGATGGAGGCCGAGCACGTCACGGAAGTTTTCACCAGCTTTGGCGAACGTGGGCGGTCCGCAGAAGAAGTGGCTCGCAAAGCAGTCGATGGCGCGAGCTCGTGGCTGAGCGCGGAGGTGCCAGTGGACGAACATCTGGCCGATCAACTCCTGCTCCCTATGGCTGTGGCCGGCGGCGGTTCGTTTCGCACGGTCAAGCCATCTCTGCACTCAACGACCAATGCCACCATCATCCAGCGATTCCTGTCGGTGGAAATTCGCTTTGAACAGGAAACTGCAGATGTTTGGCGCGTTGTCGTAACTGACAAATGAACCTGTATTTCCAGCACGCGTCGGAACTGCCATACTTTCACCAAGGCAAACCACGAAAAAACTGAAATGTTGCTTACAATTACCACCACCCATCAACCCGCGACCGATCTTGGCTACCTGCTGCGCAAGAATCCGGCGCGCGTGCAGTCGTTCGAGCAAAGCTTCGGCGTGGCGCATGTGTTTTATCCTGAAGCAACTGCCGATCGTTGCACGGCTGCGCTCCTTCTCGAGGTGGACCCCGTTGGTCTGGTGCGGAATCGGCGTCGTCCGGCAGGAGAAGGACGCTCGCTTGAACACTACGTAAATGATCGCCCCTACGTGGCCTCTTCGTTCCTCAGCGTTGTCATCGCCGATGTCTTCAGCAGTGCCATGTCCGGCCGGAGCAAGGAGCGCCCAGAACTTGCGGACGCAGCCATTCAACTGAAAGCAACCCTTTCCGTCCTTCCTTGTCGCGGTGGAGAAGAGTTCCTCCGACGCCTATTCGAACCATTGGGCTACACGGTCACGGCCAAGAAATATCCGCTGGATGACAAATTCGCCGAGTGGGGCGACAGCCAATATTTCACCGTAACGCTCGAAGGGAGTTTGCGCCTCCACCAAATGTTGACGCATCTCTATGTCCTGATCCCAGTGCTGGACAACGACAAGCACTACTGGGTAGGCGACGACGAGGTGGCCAAGCTGCTCCGCCACGGTGAAGGCTGGCTCGCCACCCATCCGGAGCGTGACACCATTGCCACCCGTTACCTAAAGCACCGTCGGAGCCTGATCAACGAAGCTCTCGCGCAGTTGGTGGATGCAGAAGATCCATCAACCGAAGAAACGCAGGACTCTTACGCCCAGGAAGAGGCGCAAGCTGAGGAGCGCATCAGCCTGAATGAACAACGACTCGGCTCGGTGCTGGCCGCATTGAAGAACAGCGGCTCACGGCGGGTTCTCGACCTTGGCTGTGGCGAAGGAAAACTGCTGCAGGGGCTGCTTAAGGAACGACAGTTCGAGGAAATCGTCGGCATGGATGTCTCCCATCGCGCTTTGGAGATTGCCGAGGACCGGCTCAACCTGGATCGCCTGACCGAGATGCAACGCCAACGCATCCAGTTGATGCACGGTTCACTGATGTATCGAGACAAACGACTGGCAGGATTCGACGCAGCGGCCGTGATGGAAGTCATCGAGCATCTCGATCCTCCTCGTTTGGCTGCATTCGAGCGGGTTTTGTTCGAATGCGCTCGACCAGCCACGGTGGTGCTCACGACGCCGAACGTGGAATACAATGTGAAGTGGCAGACTCTCCCTGCCGGCAAGTTGCGGCATAAAGATCACCGGTTCGAGT
>PLZQ01000543.1 GCA_003152225.1 Limisphaerales bacterium
ACCGACCTGCGCAATCGTTCCAAAGACATTGCCAACACGCTCAGCGCGCTCATCCGCGGCATGCGTTTCCGCGGCGCGATTCCGAAGGAGCGCCTCGAACCGGTGCTCAAGGAACTGATCGGCGGACGCACCAATGAACTGGTCAAGTCGAGCGAGTTGATTTCCATCGACCTGCTCAATGCCGCCAACCAATCCGTCGCTTCCGCCGGCCGGCCCATCGACCCGCAACGGGAAGATCTCCTGCAAGAAGGCGAACACTGGGGCCAAAAGAGCGTCACCCTGGTCAATCCCGTCAACCTGGGCGCCAGCCTGGGCACCGAAGAGGTCACCAACACCATCATTATCCCGTTGAGCGAGCTTACCAACCGCGTCAGCGAGTCGGGCCGGGAGTTTCCGCGGCGGGGGCCGCCGCCGCCCCCCGAGATGGATTCTTCAAACGCCCCAGCCGGTCTGCCCACCAACCTACCTCCTCCCGGCATGCGGGAGGGCCGGCCGCGCGAGCCCGGAGGCCGGTCCCGGCGTCCCTTCTGGCAGCGGGGGATGGACGAGAAAGAGCTCCAAACTTTGATCGCCAAACAGACCCTGCACGGGTTGGCTCTCACTATGTCCACCGAGGGCCTGGAAGCGGGGGCCACCCGTGACTTGTGGCTGCGAACCATTATCGTCCTGCTGGCGACGGTGGCCGCCCTCGGGTCCAGCCTGGCTTGGCGAAACCTGGCCAAGTCCTCCGAGCTGCAAATCCGCCTGGTGCGGGCCAGCGAAATGAACACGCACCTCAAGGAGATGAACCTCGCCGCCGCCGGCCTGGCCCATGAAACCCGCAACCCGCTCAACATTATCCGCGGCCTGGCCCAGATGATCTCCAAACAGCCGGACACCGCGCCGGAGGTTCAGCGGAAGTCCCGTGACATTATTGAGGAGGCCGACAAGGTAGCCGCACAGTTGAATGAATTTATCAACTACTCCCGCCCGCGCGAAGTCCGCCGCTCCAAGCTCGCGCTGGGCTCGGTGGTCAACGAGGTCGTCCGAACCTTGAACTACGACCTGGAGGAAAAGAAGATCAACCTGGAAATCAAGGGCGAGCAGCTCAACGTTGAGGCGGACGAGCAATTGCTCCGGCAGGTGCTCTTCAATTTACTGCTCAACGCCATCCAGGCTGTCGATGGCAGCGGCGAAATCAAGGTCGTCGCCCAAAGGCATAGCGCGACCGAGGCCGTGCTCGAGGTCTGTGACAACGGGCCCGGAGTTCCTCCCGACCGGCGCACGGAAATCTTCAAGCCTTACTTCACCACCCAGCAGCGCGGCACCGGTTTGGGCCTGGCAGTAGTCCAGCAGATCGTGCTCGCGCACGGCTGGGAGGTCGAATGCCTCGCCAACGAGCCCCGAGGCGCGGTCTTCCGTATCAGCCATTTGAAACTGGCCGCGTAGGTGACGTCGGCGGCGGACTTCGCTGCCAGCTTGAGCGGAACCCGGCCTGGCACGGAGCGCCTGGGAAACGGAGTTGTATAAGCTGTGGTGATCGAAAACGGCCCTTTTAGGGTGTTCTATGGGTCCAGGGTATGTCCAGGGTATGTCCAGGGTGGTACCAGACCACCCCGAGGGACCTTCGGAGGAGGTGTTGTATTCGGGATACTTATGGATTTGAGGAGCGACCCGAAGGCGGCAAACTGTCTTCTTGTGTCCGCCCTCGTTTGGCTGTAAACAGGATCGCAGCACGCATGACAAACGACATTCTGCGGACGGATATCGAACTCGCCACCCGCTTGTTGGAAGAGAAGCGTCCCGATGATCAAATCATCACGGCATTGACCTTCCGTGGCATCGATCCCGGCAGAGCGGCCCAAGTGGTGGATGACTTGCGCAACGGCCGGGAGGTAAAAACCCAGACGGTTCTTTCGACGGGATCGGGCCTCGGGCGGCGGTCCCGGACGAGGGACGCCTCACGCGAGGCCAGTCAGGATCAGTCCTCGCGTTCCTCAAAGGTCGAATCCCATCCCAAGGCGCCGGGGCACGGCGCTGCTCGCCATCACGAGAAGCCGAGGATTTCCTGGGTCGTGCCCGCGCTGGTTGTTGTCCTGGTGGCCGTAGTGGCCGGCATAGTCATGGTCCAGCGCCATCGTGCGGCAGCCAGCTCCGCGCCGTTGGTGTTGGAACTGCAGCCGGATGGCTTGCGCATCGGCGGCCACCACGTCACTCCAGCCAACGTCCTGACCGCGGTTGCCAATTCGCTGGGCGCCGCAACGAGAACGAACCGGATCGGACAGACCGATACCGTGGTTTACGCCTACGACCCACAGGGCCTGATGATTTGCGCGCAAAAGGCCGGAGGGACGAATAGCATCATCTTGGATTGCGACGCCAGCGGGGGAGCCAACGGCACGCTGTCCGCGTTCACGGGCACGATCACCGTTGACGGCCAGGTGATCCGCCCCGACATCGATCCCCAGACCCTCACCGCCATCAAGCAGTTGGAGTTTAGCCGCCCGGGCAGCGACAACAACGTCTGGCGCGGGCGCTACCACGACCTGCAACTGGTCTTTAGCTACCTGAAATCGCCCCGGCGCCCGAGCCTCATCGAGATCGACCTTAAGTGATCCCGCCGCCGGCAGGCTTGGCGTAAGGAACCAGGTACGGTATGGTTGTCCACGAGGTTGCCCGCACTTGGGCACACTACAGAAACGAGCACTATGCAATTAAAGTTTGATTGGCTGATCGTATTGGAAAACCTGCACCGGGGGATCATGGTGACCGATGTGACCCTGGTCGGTCCGTCCGGCCCGCGCATCATCTATGTCAACCGCGCCTGGATGAAGATTACCGGGTATGACCGGACTGACATCAGCGGCAAGACCCCGCGCATCCTGCAAGGCAAACACACCGACCGGAACCTGCTCAAGACGCTCCGGACCAAGCTCCTCAATCGCGAGGTCTTTCACGGCCAGACCTGGAACTACCGCAAGAGCGGCCAGCCGTTCATCATGAACTGGTATTGCTACGCGATTTACGGCGACAACGGCAAACCGATCTACTACGTCGCCGAGCAGGAAGACGCCACCGAGTTGGAGACCCTGCGGATGAAGCAGCGCCTGCTGCTCAATCCCCTCGATCCTGATGCCAACAAGTTCTTTGCCGTGCTGGCCGAGTTCAAGTCCGCCCGCACGCCAGCCCGGTAAGAGCCGCCCCTTTCGTTCACGCGCTGCTTCAGCGGGGCGGATTCCATCTCTCCCGGGCTGCCGGAAACGGGCCGCTTTTTTCTTGCAGACTACGCACGCCGGTTTAGTGTCCGCCCGTATGAAACGAACTCTACTTTGTGCTCTCGCGTCAGCCGCGCTGGTCACCGCAACTGCCCCGCTGCTGGCGGCCGAAGCCGAGCCCGGCTTCACCCCCCTCTGTGACGGCAAAACCTTCGACGGCTGGAAGCCCGCCGAGGTGAACAAGGATACCTGGAAGATCGAGGACGGCGCCTTTGTGACGCGCGGCAAGACCTGTCACTTGTTCTATGTGGGCGACGAGAAGCCCTTCAAGAACTTCGATCTCAAAGTCGATGTGAAGACCGGACCCAACTCGAATGGCGGGATTTACTTCCATACCAAGTATCAGGCGGAAGGCTGGCCGAAAGCCGGGTTCGAGTGCCAGGTCAATAACACCCATAGCGACTGGATCAAGACCGGCAGCCTTTACGGACTGGCGAACATCGGGTACGTGCCAACCCAGGACGGCAAGTGGTGGACGCATGAAATCATCGTCCAGGGCAGGAGCGTCACGGTGCTCATTGATGGCAAGAAACTGCTGCAATACAACGAACCGCCCGGGACCGAGGCGGGCAAGGATTTCGGACGCAAGCTTAGCGAGGGCACCTTCGCATTGCAGGCGCACGACCCCGGCAGCGTGGTCTGCTACAAGAACATTCGCGTGAAGCGGCTGGACTGAGGCAGCTTACTTCACGAGGTTTAGAATCTGCTTGAACTCGTCCGTGCCGGCGCGTTCCAGCAGTTCAAAGAGCACCATCTCGGTGGAGACGACGACCGCCCCGGCGGCGCGCATGCGATCCAGGCCGGACCGATAATTCTCCGGCGTCCGCGAGGACACGGCATCCGCCACCACGAAGACGCGGAGTCCTTTCTCCAGCAGGTCGAGGCAAGTCTGCGAGACGCATACGTGCGCTTCGATCCCGCACAGGATGGCTTCCGACACCTTCTTCTTCTTGAGAGCGGCAACGAAGCCGGCGGCGCCACACGCACTGAAGGCGAGCTTCTCCAGCGGCGCAAACCCCGGGATGGCCGCGGCGACTTCCGGCACGGTCGGGCCCAGTCCTTTGCGGTACTGCTCCGTCGCGAAGATGGGCACCTGGAGAATGGCGGCCCCTTGGATCAGGCGCACGGCATTCTGGACGACGCGTTGCGGCTCGAACATGGCGGGCAGCAGACGTTCCTGCACGTCCACAACCACCAGGCCGGCTTTCGTCCGCGTGAGGCGAAGTGATGTCTTTTGCATGGTGAAAACGGAATCAGCGCACTCTCGCCCGTTTCTTCCCCAGCTCTTTCATGAGCGCTTTCAGGGGCAGGGTGTTTACCACATCTTCCTTCGTTAGCCAGCCTTTGCGTGCGATGCCAGCGCCGAGGCGAAGAAAGCCCGCTTCTCCGAACCGGTGCGCATCGCAGTTGATGACGCATTTCACGCCCTTGGATTTGGCATACGGCCACCACCGCCAGTCCATGTCAAAGCGCATCGGGTGGGCATTAAGCTCGATCCACGTGCCCGTCTCCGCGCACGCCTCGATCACCGCCCGGTGGTCCAACTTGTACGGCTCGCGCTCCAGCAACAGGCGGCCCGTGAGATGGCCGAGCATGTGCACGTAAGGATTCTGCGCCGCGCCGATCAGCCGCTGGGTGGTCTCGGCCTCCGTCTGGCTGAAGCTCGTGTGAATGCTGGCAATCACCACGTCCAGTTCGGCCAGCAGGTCGTCCGGGAAATCAAGCTTGCCGTCCTTTAGAATGTCCACCTCCGTACCGGTGAGCAGGCGGAAGTCGGAACCCTCCTTGGCCAGCGTGGCGTTGATCGACGCGATTTCCTTGAGCTGTTGCCGCACGCGCGCCGGGTCGAGGCCGTTCGCCTGAAAGGAGGACTTCGAGTGATCGGTGATCCCCCAATAGGCGAGGCCCAGTTCGCACATCGCCTTGGCAATCTCCTCGGGGCGCTGGTGCCCGTCACTCCAGGTCGAGTGATTGTGCAGGGACCCCTTCAAATCCGTCCACTCGATCAGGCGCGGGAGCGGCCCTTTCTCCGCCAGCGCGATTTCGCCCATGTCCTCGCGCATCTCCGGCGGGATATAATGCAGGCCGAGCTTCTCGAATATCTCCTCTTCGGTTTTGCATTTCACGAGCAGCTTCGGGTCGCGCGTCTCCTCCTTCGAGCGGAACAAGCCATATTCGTTCAGCCGCAGGCCGCGATCGATCGCGCGCTGGCGCATGGCGATGTTGTGCTCCTTGCTGCCGGTGAAATAGAGCAGGGCGGGGGAATAATCTGCGTCGCTGACCACGCGCAGATCGGATTGGATGCCGCCTTCGAGCAGGACGCTGGCCTTGGTTCCTCCCTTGGCCAGCACTTTGAGAATGCCGGGCTGGCTGGTGAAGAACTCGATGACCTCCGCCGGCTGCTTCGACGAGGCGAGCAAGTCAATGTCGCCGATCACCTCGCGATGCCGCCGCAGGCTGCCTGCCGTGCTGCAGCGGATCACGTCAGGCTGGGAACGCAGCGCTTCAAGCAGCGGCTCCGCCCGCTGCAACGCGTCGCTGACGAGATGGCGCGAGGCGTAAGCGCGGCGGCGATTGATCCCTTCGAGAATGTTCGCCTGCGTTTTCTCGCCGAACCCTTTCAGCCCGGCAATCTTGCCGTCTTTGCAGGCCTGTTCGAGCTGCTCGACCGTTTTGATTCCCAGCTCATCGTGCAGGGCCTTGATCTTCTTGGGCCCCAGTCCGGGGATGTCGAGCATCGCCACGAGTCCGGGTGGGATCGACGCCTTCAAGTCCTCGTAATACTGCAGCTTCCCGGTGGTGACGAGTTCGGTGATCTTCTGCTGGAGCGCGTCGCCAATGCCTTTGATGTCGGCCAGGCGCGCCTCGGCGACCACTTTGTCCAACGGCTCGCTTAAGGTCTCAATGGTGCGGGCGGCGTTGAGATAAGCCCGGCTCTTGAACGGATTCTCACCCTTCAGCTCCAGCAACGTCGCAATATTCACCAACACTTCGGCTACCTGATCCTTGTTCATGCCTGAAATATGGTGCTCAATTACCTGGGTTCAAAGCCCAAAATGCGCCGCTAGCCCGTAGCCATGCGATCACAGAAAACCCGATCACCATACAGGCGCGGCGGAAGCAGCGCCGTAACGCCGCCCCAAGCCCGAACTTCACTTGCGCCAGCGTGTTTAGGACGGCACTCACTTTGTAAGGTCTCTTATTTACCTCCATCGCCTCTCTCCATCGGCCGCTGGTGCGCCGGCAACCGTATCGTCGGAGCGCGTGGAACTCATTAACGCCAGGCTACTTATCTAATCGGAGCCTCAACTGCCTGCTGCGCGTGACGATAGCCACCTGCAAGCCAGGGCATGGCGCCTTAATATGGTGTACGGCTCCTGTACGGATGGTGTACGCCTGGTGTACGGATGGCGTACGGATGGTGTACGTAGCCACCCACAAGCCAGGTGATTGCGACCCTAAAGGCAGCCCCAAGCCACCCCAAAGCCAGGATGTGGCACGGAATGTCGCCCCGCGGGTATTAGGAATTGCCCCGGGAGAGGTTTTGCCCAGAATGGCGCCCATGAAGAATTGGTTGCCGTTTTTCTGGACCATTTTGGTTTCGCTCGCAATCCCCTTCGGCAGCCTGGCCGCTGACCGGCCAAACATCCTGTTCATCATGAGTGATGACCATGCGGCGCATGCGATCAGCGCCTATGGCAGCCGGGTGAACCAGACGCCCAACCTTGACCGCCTGGCCAAGGCGGGTGTGCGGTTCAGCAACTGTTTCGCCGTTAACTCAATATGCAGCCCCAGTCGGGCCACGATCCTCACCGGCAAGTACAGCCACCTCAACGGCGTGCCGACCTTTAACCGCTTCGACGGCTCGCAGCCGACCGTAGCGAAGTATCTCCAGGCGGCTGGCTATTACACGGGCATGATCGGCAAGTGGCATTTGGGCAGCGACCCGACTGGGTTCGATAAATGGAGCATTCTGCCGGGACAGGGAATCTATTTTGATCCGGTGTTCATTGACCCGGACGGCCGGCACGTCATCAAGGGCTATGTCACGGACGTTACCACCGACCTCGCGATTGACTTCCTCAAGAACCGACCGAAGGACAAACCGTTCTTCCTGATGTGCCATCACAAGGCGCCGCACCGGCCTTGGGAGCCCGATGAGAAACACCGCGCGATGTTCGCCGACCGGCATATTCCCGAGCCGCCCACGCTGCGGGATGACTACGCCACCCGCACCGATGCTATTCACGAGTGCCAGCAGAAGGTCTTTGATGATCTGACGCGCCGCGACCTCAAGCTCGAACCGCCGTCCGACCTGAAAGGCGCCGCCCGCAACCAGTGGCTGGACGTGAAACCGATCGAGGTCGAAATCACCGTGGACGGCAAGCAGCAGACCCTCAAGGGCGAGTCGTTGAATGCGTGGAAATACCAGCGTTACATGCAGGATTACCTCGCGTGCATCCAGTCCATTGATGACAACGTGGGCCGGCTGTTGGACTGGCTCGATCAGAATGACCTGAGCAAGAACACCCTGGTCATCTACACGAGCGACCAGGGCTTCTTCCTCGGCGACCACGGGTTGTATGACAAGCGGTTCATGTATGAGCCGTCGGTGAGGATGCCTTTCATCGCCCGCCTGCCCGGGGTGACCAAGCCCGGCTCGGTGCAGGACGCGATGGCGATCAACCCCGACTTCGCGCCGACGTTTATGGCGCTGGCCGGCCTGCCGGTCCCGGCGGACATGCAGGGCCGCAGCCTCATCCCGCTGCTCAAGGGCGAGCGCCCGGGGGCTTGGCGGACGAGCTGGTATTATCGTTATTACCACGACCCGGGCGATCACAATACGCGCGCCCATTACGGCGTGCGCACCACGACGCACAAGCTGATTTATTTCTGGAAGAAGGACCAGTGGGAGATGTACGACCTGATGAAGGACCCGGACGAATTGCATAACCTCTACAACGATCCCGCGCAGACGGATACGGTCGCCAAGCTCAAGGCGGAGCTTTACCGCCTGAAGAAAGAGGTCAAGGACGACGATCAGTTCGCCTATGAACAGCCGCCCGAGGGTGCCAGCGGGCGACCGGCGGCCAAGCGCAAGCCGTAATTAACTGGTTGAAATTCCCCGGTTTCGACGCCACCCTGCTGGGCGTGACTCCGTGGGCCAGTTTAGCTCAGTGGTAGAGCAGCAGTTTTGTAAACTGCGGGTCGTCGGTTCAAATCCGACAACTGGCTCCATCTCGGGGACCGGCGGAAGGGACGGACCAAGCATTGGTCCTAACAAGGCAGGACAACCACAGATGGACACAGATAAACACAGATAAAAACTGCTCAAGACAGCGCTTTTCCCTGGCGTTAACCCACTCGCCGGACAGTGAGCCGCAGGAACGGCAAGCGAAACCAGAGTCCAACCCTCCGAATCTGTGTCCATCTGTGGTTTTCTTCTAAATGGATATGCAATAGAGCCACCGCTTTCGGCGCGCTGCTGCGTCGCTCCGGACTTGCTTTGGCGGTTGAAGTTCCTGAAGCTGGCGCAAACAAGATATGGCGAAAAAGGCTTTGATCACCGGCATCACCGGGCAAGATGGTTCTTACTTGGCGGAACTGCTCCTGGGGAAGGGCTACGAGGTGCACGGCTTGATTCGGCGGGCCAGCACTTTCAACACGGGGCGGCTGGACCCCATCTACGACGATCCCCATTCAGCCAAGAGCCGGATGTTCCTGCATTACGGTGACCTCAGCGATGCGAGCGTGCTGGCGCGGTTGATCGGCAAGATTCAGCCGGAGGAGGTCTATAATCTGGCGGCGCAAAGCCATGTGCGGGTGAGCTTCGACAGCCCCGAATACACCGCCGACAT